>JACRDM010000011.1 GCA_016218565.1 Elusimicrobiota bacterium
ATATTTATACCCAGCCGTACTGGTTCCGTATGCCACATCAGTCCAAGGTCTAAACCTAAAGCTCTGGCTTGATAAGCAGCCAGGTTCTGATTGATTAGCTTAGCAGCCAATCCCAGGGAAAAGATATCACCAAATGTCTGCCCATAGCCGATGAAAAGAGCGTTATTGGCAGCCTCTGTTTCACCGCTCACCTGGCCAACGCTATCGGTAGTTTCGATTTTGTTGGTTGCTTGTTGCAGATAGCCAAAGCCAAAAGAAGCAAAGGATAAAGGAAGCACTAGTCCGGCATAATCACACCTGGAATCCAGGCCCAGATTAGCATACCTAGCCGTGAACTCAAACTTTTCCTGCCACGCCAATTTCGCCGGATTCCAATAAACGGAACTGGCATCGTCAGCCAAAGCAGTATAAGCTCCGCCCATACCCAGGGCTCTGGCTCCCGCCCCATTACGCAGGAACGCCGCCGGCTCGCCAGCGGCCCACAACGAGCCAGATAACAGGTGACAGGAAACAGGTAATAGTAAAAAAAGTAATAACTTCGATTTAGTCACTTTATCTCCAGAGTAGAGATATACTTGATTATTTTAGCACTTTTCGCGGATTTAACAAACAATATTTCTAAAAAAAACCCAAGGAAACGATATCTGCCTTGAGCTATCCCTTCCGCGACTTTATATTCAGTTTTAGTGTTCTAATTAACATATAGCATAAATCTAAAATTTCGCAACATCTTTTTGCTTTTTCTATCAACTATCAACTGTTTTACCCTTTCACCGCGCCCGCAGTCAATCCGGAAATAACGTGTTTCTGCAACAGCAGATAAACAATGATCACCGGAATTACCGTGATAATGACCCCAGCCATTAAATAATTCCACTGAGTCCTATAGGTTCCCTGGAAAGCCAGCAAACCAGCCTGGATCGGCATCTTAGCATTGTCACTGAAGACCACAACGGCAAATAAAAACTCTTTCCAGACGCTCAAGGCCCCGAAAATGCCGGTCACTGCCAGGATCGGCCGGGAGAGCGGCAAAATTATACGGAAATAAATCCCTAAGCGGCTGCAGCCATCAATACGCGCGGCATCTTCCAGATCAACCGGAATAGCTTCAAAAAAAGAACGCATCAAGAAAATAGTATATGGCAAACCGCTGGCGATCTGCGGTAAAATGTAGCCGGTGCGGGTATCCAGCAAGTTTATTTTTATATGTAAAAATTTAATTAACCAATAGCCCTGAGGAAGAATAGCGCGCATTGCGCCAGCCGCTAATAAAATGCCTAAGCCTGAAAACATTATCCGGCGCAATGAACCAGCGCTGACGATCAACAGAGAAGCGCTAATGATCGGAACCACGAATAAATAAATAGGGAAATTTTGCAGTAAGAGATACACGGTGATAAAAATTGTCGGCAGCGGCATAACCAGGCTGGCTAAAAACAAATAAAAAATGAATTCTTTACCCGGAAAGCGCAAGCGGGCAAAAGCATAGGCAGCCATTGAAGATAAGAGCAGCATAAACAACACTACGGTTACCATATAGAAAAAGCTGTTTAGGAAGTATTTATTGAAGTTGCCTTTTTTCCAAGCCTCCACATAGTTACGCCACTGGATAGGAGTAGGAGGAATTAAAGCGCGCAACAAACGGCCACCAGCCTGTAACCGGTATTCTGCCTTGGCCAGAAATCCCTGCGCAGCAACTGTCCCGGCAGTGGCACTATCATGCAAAGTAAGCTGATCACTTACCTGATAAATACCCTCAAAGGTGCGCAAAGATGTGGAAACACCCCACAAGACCGGGAATATCACCCAGGCTGCGAAGAAAAGCAGGATCAACTGAAAAATAGCATTGGTCAATATTTTCTTTATTTTTCCCAAATCAAACTTCATAATAAATCAGTCCTTCAACCTAAACTTGTCATTTGGAATTTGTCAGTTGAAATTGTATTTAAGTTACCAATCCACCAGCCATTTTTTTATTTGCAATTGGAAAATTGAAATAAGGAATAATATGACTCCCAGTAACACCCCTAATGTTGTCGCATAACCCCACATACCGTTTTGGAAGGCCTGCATATACATTTGGTTCACCGGCACTTCCGTCGCTCCGGCAGGGCCGCCGCCAGTCATGACATAGATCAAGTCAAATTGCTGCATCGCTCCCAGTATCGTCAAGATGGACACGCTGGTAATAATAGGCAATAACAATGGGAAGGTGATTTTCCAGAATTCCTGAAAATTATTAGCTCCGTCGATACGAGCGGCCTCATAGATATCCCGTTCAATACCCTGCAAAGCAGCCAGGAACATAACGAATCCCCAGCCAAAGCTGGCCCAGATATTGACCATAGCTACCGTTGGCAGGGCGGTTTCCCGCAGGCCCAGCCAAGCTAAGGCCCACTTCCCTAAACCGATATTTTTCAGGAATATATTCAATATCCCCTGATTTGGCTCCAGGATCCACTTCCAAAGAAAACCGATTACCACAAAAGACAACATTGGGGGAATAAAAAAAATTACGCGGTAGAACCTGGCCCCCTTCAATTCTTTATCCACTATCCAGGCCAATAACAAAGCCAACCCGTTCTGCACCGTAATACCCATCAGGGCCAGAAAAGCGGCATTCTTGATCGGTTTCCAGAAGTCGGGAGACTGGAACAAGGCCTTTTTATATTGTTCTAATCCCACAAACTTCATTTCATTGATACCGTCCCAGGAATAGAACGTGATCAGGAAGTTTTTGATAAACGGATAAATAACAAAAACGCCGAAAAAAATAAGCGCCGGCAAGACAAAAAATAAGTACATTATTTCTCGGTGTTTCCACTGACGTTTAAGCATGATGTCATTCCCTATAACAAAACTTTTTCTATTGCCGTCCCTCTTTGGGACCATTGAATCTTATATCAATTCGCTCGTATTCTTCATCCAGGAACTTACAGACTTGTTCGGGAGTTTTTTCACCCATTATAATAGATTGAATCTCTATATTTATTTTACTGAGCATCTCGCCCCACAGCGTCGGATTCTGGTACTGGCCATAAAAAAGACTACCCATCCACGGCACAAACTTGGCCAGTTTGCTACCGGCTTTCATCTCTTTGCGGGCATTCAAGTTTACCGGAATATTCTGACTGCTTTCGGCATATAGCAATTGAGGAGCCTTACTAGTCAGATATTTAACAAATTTGACTGCTGCCTCTGTATTTTTGCCATTGGCATTGACGGTAATGGCTGCACCTGGCCCGCCAGGCAATAAACACGGATTAGTAGCATCTGCCGGCTTAGGCGGATAGAATACGTCAAAATCCTGGAAATTCGGAGCAGTCTGTTTCCAGACTCCGATCTCCCAGGACCCGAACCACCACATTGCTACTTTATTCTGTGGGAAAATATCTTCGCCCAAAATACCTCCGGTAATACCATTTATAAATAGCTTGGCATCACGCATATCAGCGAAAATCTTGAAGCTTTTTACAACCCGCGGATCACTGAACTTGACCCGGCCAAAAGCCAAGTCAGTAAAACCCTTAGTCCCCAAGTAGGCAAAGGCATAATTCATCCAGAACGTATGATTTTCCCATTGCTGGCCATAAAAATGAGCGACAAAAGGATCAATGCCGGCAGCTCTCAGTTTCCGGCCGGCGCTCAAAAACTCATCCCAGGTCTTGGGAGTACCTTTCAAACCAGCTTTTTCCCACAATTTGGTATTATAAAAAATAGCCATGCAATTGGCATCCACAGGCAAGCCATATAAACCGGCTTTTTTGACCCCATATACTGATAGATCATCAGCAGTAAAGGTAAATCCCCGTAAGTAGTTTTCAGGAATAGAACTTCTCCATTCCTTATCCATATAAGGGGTCAGGTCCAGAAAATGGCCGCCACGCACATAAGCGGCGTAATTATTAATATTTAAGGTAATAGTGATGAGGTCAGGCAAAGCCTTGCCCCGCGTAGCCGCGTTTAGTCTCCGGTCATAGGCTTCGGGAGGGCCATAATTTTGTACATCCACCTGGATACCGGTTTGTTTCTCAAAGTCAGCGGCGATCTTTTTCAGAACCGCATCCCGGTCGGTAAAATAATGCCAATATACCAGCTTGATCGGCTCAGCGAACACCACAGTGACAGTTAAAATGCAATAAGCAAATAATAGCAGCCCTGCTAATCTTTTCATACAATCTCCTTTTGGCTATTTCTTTTCTTCTTTTATTTTTAGTAATTCTACTTTGTCCAGGCTCCATTCCCCTTCGTTCTTCGGACGTGGCTCAAATTGATACGTCATTATCGGGAAATCGAGAGTTTTATTCTTGGTGGCATTATTTGGCTGCCAATCGGTTCTGACTTCAAACGCTTTAAAAGGTACAATAACCTGTTTCCATTTATCGCTGCCATCTTTGACCAGATATCGGAAATATTCTTTTTTGGCATCGATAATATCCAGAGCCAGTTGTTTCCCGGAATTAGTGCCTTTCAGCCAGAAGCTAAAAGCATTATACTTGTCCCATTTGATATCCTGAGGCCTTACTGCCCACGCGCCAGCGCCTTTGACATCAATATTATAACCCCTGGCCACCCAAATCCAACCGCCGGGCATGGCAAAAAATACTATTTTCAATGATTGCTTGCCGTCTACTTTGTCGGTATCATCAGCATATACTTCTACTGAAGACCCGCCGCCGGCGCCATAATCGACATTACCGCTCATCGAGCCAGAGGTTATCCCGGCCGGAACGATCTGGCCCTCAAAACTATCTAATAAAAGTGAATCAGCCGCAAAACTATACCCCGCACCAAGACTAAGCATGACCAACATGACAAATCCTACATATACCTTATGCATAACGCCTCCTGTCCTGATTTTAATCATTGCCAAAATCAATCCTTCGATTCGTTCAGGATCTTCCTTTGATGAACGAGGATTAATTTTAGTAATGACTAACTTTCAAAGAACTTTTACGGTAAATTACAGGGTCTTCCCCGCAGAATTTGAGGGAAAGACCCCGTATTCCTTTTTCAAGTTAGGCTCCACTTCGTTCCGCTAACTGATTATCCCCTGCTGATCCCGAATTATCTGGATCAAACACGCGGGAACAGGCACAGATTTCTAAATGATTACGCCGCTTACAAACTCTTGATTCCCTGTTAGATAATGTTATATCTAACAGGGTGATTTTTAATCTGGGTAATCAAGTATAGGATTGAAATGGGCGTTACTCCTAATACTTAATTTATAAAATTCTTAATCCTTTTTTTATCTCTTTAGCAAAAGGGTTACTATTTCTAAAATCTTCTTTGGCGATAGGATGGGGTTCTATACGCAAGTCAAAGTTTCTGCGCAGCCGCATTAAATTTGATAGTTCCTGTATGGTATCTCTATACCCTTCCAATACTAGGGCCAGGTCAATATCGCTATCCTCGTTAAAGCGGTTTCGCGCATACGAACCGAAAAGGAAGGCTTCTTTTACGTTATAATAGCGCTTGGAAACAAGGAAGCTTACGTAATCCCGCGCCAATTTTAAAGCATTCTTTTTATCCATATCCTGAATTCCTTTATTTTCGCGATATATTCTGAGGCAAAACTCTTTGTACACATCTTGTAACAAGTTAGGTTCCACTTCGTTCCGCTAACTGATTACAGATTATTACGAAGATTATCCCCCCTAGTCCCGACTTTTCGGGACTGGCAGGGGGGACAGGCCTAGATTTTTATCAGCGACTAGGCTGGTAATCTGTGTAATCTTTTGGAATTACGAGTAATCAAGTATAGGATTGAAATTCCTATGCTTATATTTAGACCCTGAGCTGGTCGAATGGGTCAAGCAATTACCAGAGATAGCTGACCTTGGCTTCAAAGTACTGTGGCATAATCTGAACCGTATGTTCTGGATCCATCGCGCTGCCAGTGTACCAGATAGCATTCAGTACGTTCTTGCCAATGATGCTGATATTCAGGTTCTTGATACCAACATTCTTAGCCGTGGCAACTAAGTCAAGTTGTCCGCCACCATCCCAGTAATAACCCTCATCCGAGCCTCTGGGCCCTGGCGGGGTGTCCCATGGGAAGTTATCGTCGGGTCTGCGTCCACGCACCTGAATCTTCTTGTGCATTTTATAAATGCCGGAAGCGCTGTAGTTTTCGGTTATGTCATAGTAAGCGCCAATGGCCATATTGCATCTCGGCACTGAAGACTTGTTGAAATCAGCGGCTATTTCCTGCCCGATCACGCCGGAACCACCGGCCAGACCAGGAGTAATATTGGCGATCTTGTTCTTTAGCAACTGACTGCCGGATATAAATCCGCCCATATTATTATAATCATAAGAAACGTTGGCTTCAATACCATTAGCCTGATGGTCGCCGACGTTGAAGAAACCACGAAACGCGCCAGGGGCCATGGCCGGCCAGCCAGGGCCAGTATACACAAAGTTGACAAAGTCATACAGGATCATATGGTAGTAGCTGACCAGGGCTTTCATGTTCTTGACTGGTCTGAAGTCGACCACCAATTCCGCAGATTCAGAGGTAGTAGCTTTCTGTGAACCTCTTTTATCCATGTTGTTCTGCGAAGAATAACGTTCAAAGGTGTTTAATCTGGTAAATGATGTTTGATACAGTCCTTTTAAGTATAGCTTTTCAAGTGGAGAATACACCACCGCCAACTTCGGGAAAAACTTATGCAGTTTTTCACGCTCATCGCGGAATTGGTCGCCCGGATTGAACTCACCGACATAACGACCGCCGCCAGTCAAACTCAGGTTATCCATCAATTGATACTTGGCATCTACATAACCTTCAGCCGCGGCAATGTCATTACCCATTTCAGTGAGGGTGGGCAGGAACTCTGGAGTAGCATAAATACTGGTCGGGCCAGCATCGTTATTTCTGGTCCAGGGGTTCCAATAAACAGACGGGCCGGAACCTTGCGGGCTCCATACGCCAACCTGAGCGCCAAGCACGATGCTGGTTTTGTCATCCGGGTTCATCAGGACATTGGAATCAAGTTCCCATCTCTTTTCGGTCTTCATTTCATAATGAGTAGCTTCAGTAGCTTCCTTGTTAATATGGAACACATCATACATCTGGTAGAAGTTATTGAACTTGACCGTAGTGGTCCAGTCAGTGTTCTTCCAGTATTCGGGCTTCCTCAGGATAAAGTTCACATCATCCGCATAATTTTCTATGTGTTTTTTCCTGATTACATTGGTAGACTCTTGTTCAGTTAAAAGCACTCTCTCTTCCAAACGCCGGTAAGCCATAGTCACGTCTTTATAATTGACATTGGCAAATATCTGATAGTCTGGGATCGGATTAACCAAATCAGCGCCATCCCATCCTCTATCTGCATAACTCTTTCCTCCCCATTCTTCTTTATATCCCTTCCATCCTCTAAAATAGGTTGAATTCACCAGGAACTGGTAATTCAAGTCTGCCGTTGGTTTCTGCACATAGTTGACGTTGTAGCGGGCCATTTGATACTTACCTACTACTACGCTGGTATTCAAACCTTGGAACTGGGCTGCGCCTTTATGCACGATGTTGATAGTGCCTTGCGTCCCCTGGCCGCCCCACACCGAGGTGTTCGGACCCTTGACGATTTCGATTCTTTCTACATCATCAAAGGTGTTAGGCCAGTGATTCTCGCCCAAACCCAAAAAGGTCGGGAAAAGCATGCCATCATACAAGAACAGAATTTTGTCATTGGCATAGCCGCTCACGCCTCTTAGCACTAATACTTCATCGGCTCCTTTCATCGTATGCCAACCACCTTCAATCACCTCAAAGAGGTCATTGATGTTCCTAATGGCATATCTTTCCAAGAACTTTCCAGGAATAATCGTAACATTGGCCGCGGCTTCATACGTTTTCTCCGCACGTTTGGTAACGCCGCTGACCATATCCTCATTGAAGAGGACCAACTCAGTCAGCGCTTGTTCCGCGGCCATTACTGACCCGACTAAACTAACCATGCCAACTAAGATAAATAAAGGACAAACTAATCTTTTCAAAACTTTTTTCAATTCCATCATTTACACCTCTTTCTTACATTTTAGTTTCGGCAAACTCTATATTTTCAACTGCTCACCTCCTCTTCTGTTACATAAAACTCCATAAGTTATCATCCTGCCCTTACTGGTATAACTCGGCGGCTTCAGCTATGATATATCTTTGGCAATGCTAATATTCAAAGTTTCGGCGGTGCCAAGGTTTAAAACAAAAATAACCTTCCGGGGGACTGTCAGCGGCAATTTACCCGCAGATTCCCCGGCTAAAAATTCAATTGTAATGGCACAGACATATTTAATGTTGCCCCGGTGATGTTTGTTCCCGAAGCCCCAATTTCCTTGACGATGTGGTTTTCTACGGGGTTAAGTACTACGGCAATGGTTATATTCTCACCTTCAATGTAACCATTATCGGTTAATGCTTTTTTAAAACCGATTAAAGCGGATTCATAAATTTGTATCCGCTAAAATTTATACCGCGCTTTCACAAACATATTTCTTCCCGCTTGAGGATAATCCTTAAGAACATTCGTAGAGAGGTCGGGATCAAAATATTTTTTATCCAGCAGGTTATAAACCGAGAGTGAAATATCTACATTTTTCCAGACATCCTGGGACAGAATAGCTGTATCTATCGTCACATATCCGGGAATTACCGGTCTCGTATCACTGGCCGCCCGGGGTGTTTGACCACTCAGATAAAAGTTCATATTCACATTGATATGATTTGCCACAGCATAATTAACACCCAGGTTACCTTTATTGAATGGCACTCCGCCTAAAAACTTATCCGTTTTTTTATCCCGCGCATCTTGGTAAGAATAGTTACCGTACACATAACTGCGGGTATTAAGAAACGCTTTTATCTCACATTCCACGCCTTGCACCTTGGCTGTCCCGCGGTTTATAAAAGGAGAAGGCAACTGGGAAAAATCATTCGTGATTAGATCTTTTATTTCGTTTTTAAAATAGTTGGCCCTCGTTTTTACTTTACTGGTTACAGGATAATCAAAGCCGATTTCCGAAGTTTTAATTTTTTCCGGTTTCAACTCAGGATTACCTACGGTATTAGTATTATTGCGGTCGTACAATTCCCGGAAATTAGGAGCTCTAAAAGCTTCTCCATAGAGAATTTTCAGATACATATCTTTATACACATTCCAGACCAAACCAGCGCGGGGATTGGTGGTTCCCCCGAAGTCGTTATAATGGTCATATCTGGCGCCCAGGGTCAACCCGACTTTTTCATTTATATCCCAGACATCCTGCGCATAAAGCGCTCCTATTTCCCTGGTAGTATCAATATTCCAATTCCAGCGATTGGTAACGTCCATGTAGCCACCGAGATAGGCGTTGGTAAAAGGATTAGCATTTGTTTTAAAAGCCACATCAAACTGAGTTATCTTTTCGTATGTTCCGCCTACTGTGATAACGTTAGCCGGAGATAGCGTATAATCTCCTTTTGCTGATAATTCATAAATACTGTCCTTTGTTATTGTTCCGTATTTATAACTCTCTGGCAAACCAAAAGTCCCTTGCGGGAAAACATCAAACAAAACATCTTCGGTAAATAAATCAGCCGCTAGTTTATATTCCATTGAAAGTTTATTATCCAGCAAGCTGTGTACATATCCTAACTCGGCAAACATCTGTTGCAAATTCATGTCGCTATCTTTACCCAACGACCACACCAAACCAATATAATCAGCTCTTCTCCGGTGGGTATATTTACTATTAAACGTTAGGCCAGATGAATGCTTTATTTTTAAATTCAAGTCTGTTTTTTCTTTCCATAAGTTGGTGTCACCAGGGGTTAGTGTCTCAAAAGGTAATCCAAAACCTTTTAGTTTACCAGCCAAATCTTGCTCAAGTAAAAGACGAGGACCATCAGTCTTATAATACTGAGCATAGCCCGATACTTCCAAATCATTATGTGTTTTCCCGTACAATACGCTGCCGGCACGAGTCTTAAATCTACCTGTGTTAATTCCTGTTTTTATACCGTCAACATCGGCGGCATCCTTGGTGATTATGTTAATAACCGCCACAAAAGCATTGGCTCCATACAGCGCTGACCCCGGACCACGAATAACTTCAATTCTCTTAATATTCTCCACTACTAAATCATCGTGCAGAGTCATGGCGCTGCCAAAAAAGGGCTCATTTATTGAATGGCCGTCTAGCAGTACCTTGACTTTCTCCGATCCATCGGTGAGCTCAATGCCCCGTACCACCACTCTTCTCTGGCCGTACCTGGCAATATAAATATTGAGGCCGGGAATTCTTTTGAGAACATCCATGACATCGCGAGCGCTCATCTGCTCGATTTCATCCGCGGTGATCACGCTCATAATTGCCGGAGCTTCACTTAATTTTTGCTTAAATTTAGTGGCGGTAACGACCAAATCCTGTTCAAGTAATAACTCCGGCGCTTCTTGTATCCCGGCGACTAAATAAGCACAACTGCCGCAAAAAATAAAATATGCCGCCGTTAGAGCGCAAAACAATCTTTTCATTTTCGTCCCCCTCTTTTCGCACCGTATTATTCAAAATATTTGAAAAAGAGAATATCTCGAATAAATGCTTATTGATCTCGGTATTTATTCGCGACTTACGATAATTTAAATTTGCTCGCTGAATCTTTGAGGCTCTCCGCAATCTCTTTCAGGTTTTCTATCGACGTGGAAATTTCCTCAAAGGTCGCGACCTGCTCTGCGCTGGAAGCGCTGGCTTCTTCGGCGCTGGCCGCTATATCTTCGATCTGGCCAGCGATATTTTTGGCAGCCTGGCTGATATCCTTGAAGCTCTTGCCCGCTTCCTGGGTGACGGTGGCTGATTCACCCACGTCTTTGGCCACTACTTCCACGGCTGACACAGCCTTGGCTGTTTCCGCCTGCACTTCGCTGATGAGCCGGGCGATCTCACTGGCGCTTTGCGCCGATAAAATATTATTTTTCATTAACCACATTATTTACGATATTTTCAATTCTCTTAATAAATTCTTCCGCGGTATGAAGCCATTGCTCAACTTCATTTTTATCAAACCTAACAAAATCTTTATAATCACTCTCTTGTCTGTGATCTAACATGTCAGAATAGAACTTTCCTAAATCCTGGTTAATTATTCCGGGTTTTATAAATTCCCGGTTAAATATAGCTATAACTCCAGAATGTTTTGAAGAAAACAATCCTTTACTTATTAGAAGTGAATTTACCGCGTAAAACATTGCATAGTAAATGCGATTAACCGTTGAGTCTAATGAAACATCTTTGAGATATTTTTGGGCATCGGCTAAGGTGCTTTTACTTTTTTCTATTCTGTAGCGGATTAAATCAATAAATTGTTTCAAATCAGCACACCCTCACGGTCAATGTTCCAATGAAAAGGCATCGCGTTAGCTAAAGGAGACTCCCAAAAGTCTCTATTTTCAAAATCCAAACTAATGACCACATCATATTTAAGTTCAATCTTGTATCTAATCCAGGATATGTCATCTTTCAGCTTCTTACTTATTTCTTTGTCTGTTAAAATCAAAATATCAGCATCAGAAAATTCAACATCATCCCCTCTTGCCTTTGACCCATATAATATAATTTCAATTTTATTGTTTAATTTATAGATTTCATTTTTTAATTCAACTAAAGCCTCCTTTTCGTTTTCTCTTAATTTTATATTGTTAATATTTTTCACCTGAAAATCTCCCCTCGCGCGATTTTCATTCTTATTGGTGCCCCGCTAAAAGCGGGGCATGAAGGTTTCATTTCATTTTCCTGGATACAAATATTATACTAAAATATTTCAGGGTGTTCAATTTTTTCGCGACTTACGATAATTTAAATTTGCTCGCTGAATCTTTGAGGCTCTCCGCGATCTCTTTCAGGTTTTCTATCGACGTGGAAATTTCCTCAAAGGTCGCGACCTGCTCTTCGCTGGAAGCGCTGGCTTCTTCGGCGCTGGCCGCGGTCTCTTCGGAGCTGGCCGCTATATCTTCGATCTGGCCAGCGATATTTTTAGCGGCTTGGCTGATATCCTTAAAGCTCTTGCCCGCTTCCTGGGTGACGGTGGCTGATTCACCCACGTCTTTGGCCACTACTTCCACGGCTGACACAGCCTTGGCTGTTTCCGCCTGCACTTCGCTGATGAGCCGGGCGATCTCACTGGCGCTTTGCGCCGAGCCTTCAGCTAATTTACGCACTTCATCGGCAACCACGGCAAAACCGCGCCCCGCCTCTCCGGCTCTGGCGGCTTCGATAGCCGCGTTGAGCGAAAGCAGGTTGGTCTGGTCCGCCACTTTAGTAATATAGTTGATGATCTCGCCGATCTGCATGGAACGTTTGCCTAAATTCCTGATGAGTTCGGCAGATTGGTAAGCATTGTCCTTGGAATACGACACTTTGGCAATGACGCCGCTGATATTTTCATCGCCGGTCTCCGCGGTCCTGGCCGCTTTCTGCGCGACAGTGGCTACGGTTTGAGTAGTATCGGATATCTTGGTAATGGATACTGATATCTGGCTGACATTGGAAGCCATCTGCGAGATAGCCTCGCTGGAGGTCCGGGACAAAGAAGCCATTTCGTTGGCCCGGGAATGGATCTGGTTAGAGGACTCCTGAATCTGGGAGATCAGGCTGCGCAATCCGGTGATCATGGCAGACAGGGTATTGCCGATCAGGTCTTTAGTGGAGCGCGGCTTAATCGCAGTGGTCAAATTACCGCGGGAAACTTCCTGGGTGATATTAGACATTTCCTGCAGATATTCCACGATCTGCTTAAAAGAATTACCTAAGACATCGAACTGCGAACGGACGCGGATATTGCCGCTGATACTACCCTGGGATATTTCCTGGGCCAATTGGCTCATTTCCAGGAAGTAGTTGACCATATCCTTGAACGCCACTCCTAAAATATCCTTATCGCTGCGCGGATTGATATTACCGCTGATATTACCCTGGGAGATCTTTTGCGCTAGATCAGCCATTTCCTGCAAGTAACCGACCATCTCTTTAAAAGCGTTCCCTAATACATCCTGTTCGGACCGCGGCGTGATTGCGGTGTTTAACTCTCCTTGCGCCACCAAACGGGCATTCTTGGCAATCTCTTCCACATACTTGACCATTTCATTGAAAGCCCGGCCCAGATCGCCGATTTCATCATCAGACTTGATCTGTACTTCCTCTTCAATTTCTCCCTGGGAAATTTTCTGGATCTTATGGATCACCTGCTTGAGCGGATTAAAGGTAATACGGGAAAACCCGATAATGATCACGATACCGACCAAGCCGATAATTAAGGTAAATAAAAAGATGCGTACTTTTATCTTACGCAGCTCATCGCTGATACCGGTCGTATTCATATTGACCTGAACCGCCCCGATAACTTCCTTCTTCTCCTCTGCTGTACCCGGTTTTTCAGATTGGCCGGTGCCGGCCCCCAAACCCATCATGGATTCCAGGTCAGACCCGCTGGCGCTAGCCGCAGACTGGGCCGCTTTAGTGACGACCGGAACAGTAATGACGATAGTTTTACGGTCAGGCTTTTGTACAGACATATCTTTAGTTTCAAGGGCTTTTTTCTCGAGGTCTGTTTCTACGGTTTTGTCTATCTTGGTCTGCACATTATGGGACAGGAAACGCCCTTCCTTGTTGACGATGCTCACACTTGACACATCTTTTTCTTTCATGGCGCTGTCCACAAAATTTCCTAGGCTGGTCCGGTCTTCCGCCAGCATGCTGAACTGGCAGTTGTTAGCGATCCCATTAGCGATCGTGGCCCCTCTTTTTTCCAAAGCATTCAGCAATAACGTACTCTCGTGATTGATCAAGTACGTACTAAAAAATAAGGCAATCAGCCCGATGAGGCCAGCGGTGAACATGGTAAGCTTATTTTGTAGATTCAGTACCACTTTTTATCTCCCTTTTTAAGTTAGTCTCCCCTTCGTTCCGCTAACTGATTATCCCCTTAGGATTGAAATTCCTATACTTTAAGTTAGTCTTCACGGCGCTCAGAGCTAACTATTAATTATACGTTTCTACCGCCCGCTTGATCACGTCGGAACTGATCTTGATACCCAGGGACCCGGCCATCCTGGTATTGATGGCCAGATTTAGATTGCGTGGATACGCCACCGGAGGCAATTCCCCAGCCCCGCCTTGCGCTAAAATTTCACCAGCCAAAGCGCCAGATTGCCGGCCGATATCTTCATAGTCCAGCACCGGTGAAGCAATGGCGCCAACCTTGACCAGAAAGGAAGCAAAGCCAAAAACCGCTACGCTGCCTTGCTGGCATTGATTCATGATAAAGGGGATAGTGTCTTTGGTGGCTACGGTGGGATCGAGGATCAGCCAGAAAACATTTATCTTGCCGATCATATCTTTGATCGCTTTAGCGACATCAGGAGAGGACACCACAGAAGTAGCCACAATGGACAAGCTATAATTGCCGGCTACGTTATTAGCTTCATCAGCCACAGATTGACTGTAGTTGGAGTCATAAATGAGGCCCACGGTTTTGGCATTGGGAACTATCTCTTTAATTATTTCTAATGATCGCTTGACAGGAACATCGAGGGCTACACCGGTCATATTACTTTTCAGGATTTTGTTTTTGACAGGGTTTAAAACCATGGAGAAGACAATAGGTTTATTGCTTATTTTTGCAGAGGCGGCTTTCACTGCTTCAGTGCCGATAGCGCAGATAAGATCAAAGGAGCCAAGATTCCCCGGGATAGTAGAGAGATCGGCATAGGTTACTTTGAGATTGCCGCCTTCAGTGTATCCTTTGTTTTTCATTTCCTTTTTAAACCCCTCCAAGGCCATATTATACTGAGGCAGGTTCTGACTCTTGATGATAATTATATTCTCGGCAAAAGAAACAGAATAAAAAACTATTAGGCTAAAAACAATAAGGATGAAAAGAAATAAAATTTTCCCGGCTGAGTTCTGGTTGACAACCACCACCATATTTTCTCTCTTACTCTCTTAGCTTGTTTTATAGAGCTTCTTATGGCTTTCTCTCACTAGGCAGGAATGCTAAAAAAAACCTTTTTCTGCACCCCTAAAAAGGGTTTGTTTAACATTCTCAAGACAACAAAATATAGTGTGGTTCAAAATTAATACACATTATGTTGTATAATTCCTTCTGTTGTGTAGGTACATACTTATTGTATATAATATCAAAATATTTGTCAATAAAAAAATTGAAAATGATGGGAAAATGATTACACAGATTCAAAAAAAGATTACACCGATTAAAACTCCTTAGTATTTTTGGCTTTTTTCTCGGCAGAAATAAGTTCTATTTTTTTGGCGGCACCGCCGGCAAAGCCGCCGAGGCTGCCATCGCTATGGATGACCCGGTGACACGGCACGAGTGGAGCAAAAGGATTTTTATGCAAAGCGCGGCCGACCGCGCGACAGGCTTTAGGATGGCCGATCCGTTTGGCGATCCAGGAATAGGACCTGGTCTCTCCTGGCGGGATCAATGAGCAGGCCGCGTAAACTTTTTTTTCAAACTCTGTAATTCTTATTTTTTCTTTACCCTTCTTCATTGCTCCAGCTTTCTCGGCCAACGGCCAACGACGAACCACGAACGGCTTTGGCTTTCAAGCAACTATCAACAGTTATTCTCTACCACTCACTCTACCACTGTCTTACTGCAGCTTCCTATATCCCGGCCCTTTGGCTAGATCAGAGAGAAAAATATTTCCTTTTTCATCAATGTAGATAAAGAGCGGCTTGGGGAGGCTGATCGGATGGTTGGCAAAATATTGCCAATAGGTGAGCACTGCGGTAATATAATTTTTAGTTTCCCGGAAAGGTGGCAGGCCGTTGTATTTTTTCACTGCTTCAGGCCCGGCATTATACGCGGCCAACGCTAATTTTATATCACCGAAATTGCGCAATTGCTCCGCCAGGTAACGGGTTCCTCCTTCAATATTTTGATGCGGGCTGTAAATATCAAACACTCCCAGGCCGGCCGCAGTATTTGGCATTAACTGCATCAGACCTTTAGCTCCCTTAGTGGAAACGCAATACTGATCAAAATCGCTTTCCGCTTTGATGACGGCCTTGATCAAGGCCGGTTCCAGGTTATTCTTTTTCGCGAAATAAACGATCAATTCATCAAAGTTCCCAATATTCCTGGGAGCTTCCTTTTTCTGGCTTTTTAGTACCGGGGTCTTCCTGTTCCGCGGATTTACAGTGCGGCCGGTTGGGATAAGATCCTTAATTTCACTCTGATAAAAATTGAGCTCCCCGCCTTTTACTCTAAAGATATAGTTATCATTATTCTGATCGATTAAAACCCCATAAAAGGTATTGCCATTGTTAAGAAAAACCTTGTATTCCCTCTCTTGAGAATACAAAAGTGGTAGAGTGGTAAAGTGGTAGAGTGGTAAAATAATTAAAAGTAACTTCCCTAATCGGTTTATTAATATTTTCGACATTACATCAATCCCTTCTTTTTACGCAATAAACGGTGGTACGAAACAGCAAAGCGATGCGCTTCATCACGGATATGCCTGACCAATTGTAAGGCTGGAGACCGCCGGTCCAGAACTAGCGGTTGGCTTTGTTCAGGCCGAAAAATCTGTTCTTCGCGCTTGGCGATACTGGCCAGAGGAATGCTGACGCCAAGCGCCTTCAGCACGGCAATAGCCTGGGACAGCTGGCCCTTGCCGCCGTCAACCAGGATCAAATCCGGGAATTTTTCCTTCTTCCCGGGCACCCCCCGATAGCGCCGCTGTAATACTTCCCTCAACATGGCATAATCATCTATACCAGCGACGCTTTTTATCCGAAAGCGCCGGTAATCCTGTTTAGCCGGTTGCCCGTCCAGGAACGCTACCATTGAGCCAACCGCTAGTTGCCCGCTGATATTGGAAATATCAAAAGCTTCTATCTGCCGGGGCAAGCGCGGCAAGCCCAATTCTTTCTGCAGCAAGGGCAGCATTTGCTGCTGCGGCAACTCCGGTAAATGAGTTTTCAGCAGCGTCGCCGGGTCCAACTGCCGAAAATTGATCCGGGTCAGTATTTCCTCTATAAACTGCTTTTCCTGGTATACTCTTTTGGCTTGTTCATATTCCATGGCCTTACTATGTGCGGCCAGTTGCTGATCCAAATATTGTAAGAGTTGTTGCGGCCGGTTCCGCAAGAACAGGTCCACTTCTTTAAGAACAGCTTCGTATTGCTCTACGCTCACTTGTCCGATACAAGGAGCCGCGCACCGTTTTAAATGGTAATAAAAACAAACTTTAGTTGGCAGCTTGGCCGGCTGGCAGTAACGCAAGAGAAAATATTTCCGCACGGCGCGTACTATTTTGCGCAGATAACTGCCATCCGGGTAGGGGCCATAATATTTAGCGCCGTCCTTACGGATCACCCTGGCGACCAGCAGGCGCGGCCATGATTCCTTGATCGTTAATTTTAAATAGGGATAGCTTTTATCGTCCCGGTACATGACATTGTAACGCGGACGGTACCGTTTGATTAATTCAAACTCCAGCAGCAAGGCGGCTTTTTCTGAAACAGTCGGGATATAATCTATGGCGGCAATATGGGAAATTAGCGCTTGTACCTTAGGCGTAAATCCCCGGCCCTGGAAATAACTGCCTACTCTTTTTTTCAGGCTGGTGGCTTTGCCTGTGTAAATAATCTCCCCGCGACGGTTTTTCATCAGATACACGCCGCTTTTATCAGGGAGCTGCTTTATTTTTTCCAATAATGATTCAGTCATGAAGATCCTATTTCAGAAATCAGCGTATAGCGTATAGCGTGTAGATTTGGTTTTTCTATCCGCTTTACGCTGTGCGCTTAACGCTAATTATATTCTTAATATATTTCAATTCTTC
>JACRDM010000021.1 GCA_016218565.1 Elusimicrobiota bacterium
AGTATGATGTTTTTGAAAAGAGAACGCTTGCCGTGAAAACACAAGAGGCCATCCTTCACTGACAAATCGTTCCACCTTAAATTCTTTAAAAATTGGTCTTGACAAACCCGACCACCTCAAATCTTGCACCGCATTGTTTAAGAGATAATTTGTAATACACATTCTAAGTTTATAAGCTTTTCTTTTATTGGCTCATAATTGGCTCAGTTCATAAGCTGTACCTCTCCCCCTTTTTCCTATTTTAGATATTAATTTCTTTTTTACAAGTTCCTGTATATCTCTTGTGGCTGTAGGTTTGGCTGTATCTATAGAATAATGTTCATGCTCTTAAGTTTTAAAATCAGCACCTAATCGGCACCTAATCAGCACCTTCTTTCCTAAATCCAATGCCGTTTAGTTAAGGACATTTGTCGTCTAATCAATTGAGTGTTTGTTGTTTCGCTCATAGATGCTCATTTTAATTTTAACACCTCTGGCATACCGTCGTTCTGAACGTCGCGGAGGAAGAATTAATTGGCTCATATCAAGCCGCAGTTTCTTAATCATCTTAGGAAGAGAACCCGGACTGGCAATGGCCGCCCACATGAACAAATCGCGGATCAGCACCAAAGTAGTTTTAAAACTGATCCGGGTGGGAGGAAGCTTTCGTTCTCTCGCCAGCAGAGCAATTTCCCGGCGTACGAGGTTATAGGCGATAACCATTCCCCACAACTCCTGCCGCACCTGCTCGGGAGTTTCAGAACGAATCGATTCCTCTGGCTCCAAGGTATGGGTTTTGAGTTCATCGTATCCCAATTCCAATTCCCAGCGTTCATGATACAATGCGGCGATTTCAGCAGCCGGATAGGCGACAGTATCCGTAAGGGAGGTCAACAAAGTACGCGGCCGGAACCCTTTCTGGCAGTAGTGGATTGCCCGGGCCTCAAAGGTGGCCGGAAAATCGGGATGCTCTTTTCTGACTGCGGGCGGAAACTCAATTTCCACCAGTTCTTCTGTCCGGCCCAGGCGGCGGATAACGCGCCATTAGTGGTGAGCGCAGCCGAACCATTAAGATTTTTCTTTGTTCGTACCAACCAATGGCGATTACTTTCCCTGCTTTGCAGGGTGTAGAGTTCGGCCTAGTTGATGTAATAACGATCAACGATGGTAATCGATTGCCCGGGCACGCGCTGGATCAAGGGCCAGGCGATGGTTCCTTCCCCAGTACGACAGTCAGCAAAATCAAAGTCCAGCCACAAGTGGCTGCGCAATACCATCAATACCGATACGCGCACCTGCGGATACCCTGCCGTACTTCGGCTCGCCGGCGGCAGCCGGAATTCCTGACGATTCTTGGCGCGGTCAGGCACGCGCAAGGTCGAGCCATCAGCGCCCAGTACCATCAATCCACGCCACCTGTTTTTATCAGCCGATTCCCAGGCCCACTGCCGGGCAGTCGTCAGAAACAGTTCCTGCAATGGCTCTACGCCCACTCGATCCCGGGCTTGAGGAATTGCTCCTTTACTCACCTGCCCGCACGAGCCATCAGCTAAAGGCAAGCACCAAATCCAGCCGCTGAGCCGTTCCCAGCATCGAGCGATCACGATACAACGAAATGCCAATGATCAACCAGACTACTTCTTCTACCGGAAGCTTGCGCTTGCGCACCGTTGCTATCCCATGTTTGGACAACGCGTCTTGTATCCATTGCACATCCACCTGAGACCGCAGTCCTTTAAACGAAGCCGGCAGCGTTCCATCTGCCAGGGCCTCCAACGTCGAACCAAGTTTCATGCTTACCCTCCGTATGAGCTGGTGAATCCAGCCAGATTTCCTACGGAAGGATTATACCATTTATTAACGACAAATGTCCTTAACTAAACGGCATTGGCCTTAAACTCTTCTTTCCATTCCTGGTTAACGACACTTTTTTCGATGAGCCATAATTATTCTTTACTATTTCTCCTAATTCCCGCTTCACAACTTGATCTTTAACATAAATAAATCGCCAAGGCTGGGAATTCCCGTTACTAGGCGCAAATCCGCCGGCCATGATCGCTGTTTCAATATCTGCCTGAGGGATTTCACCCGGCTTGAATTTACGGATACTGCGCCGAGATTTTATTAGTTCTAATAATTCTGCGCTTTTCATGATATTATTTCAGCACCTGCTTTCATCTTCTTCTCAATAAGCGGAGCAAAAACAACGCCGGCAATACTGCCGAATATTGTTCTGATGATCAGGCCAAGGATCAGACCCACAACCGGACCGATTATAAAGAAAAAGTTAATCCAAAGCTAGGTCTAAACTTTGGCGCTTCAAATAATTTTTCCGCTCCAGAGAGCTTCTAAAAATATTCTCCATGGTTTCAGGTAAATTTTGCCGACCACTCTTCCTGCTGACTCATTGCAAACGACATACGCTGTTTGAGGAGAGTATTCTTCGATAAAAGCCTTCAGTGGTCTAAGGTCGGATTGGCGTACTAAGCGGCTTGCTTTTACTTCTATCGCGGTATGTCCGCGGCCCAACACAAAATCAACTTCAAGTCCTGTCTTGGTACGCCAGTAATTAATGTCAAAATCCTTGCCGCTATAAGAACGGTAAGCGTTCAATTCCATCAGGATGAAATGCTCAAAGGATCTACCGAAATCACTTCCTGTTTCTGCGGTTATGGTACGACCGGCTAAAGCGCCGGCGATACCGACATCAAAAAGATAAAACTTTGGAGCTTTTAATATTATCTGCCGTCCTCCATGCCTGCTAAAGGGTTCAATCATAATCCCCACTAGCGTATCGACCAGGATTTGGAAATATTCTCTGACCGTTTTTGCATCTACACCGCAGTCGCTGGCAACTTTTGCATAATTGACCATTTCTCCCTGTGAAAATGCCAGAGCATCAAAAAAACGGGCAAATGCAGGAATGTTTCTGGCCAGACCTTCGGCAAATACTTCTTCTTTTAAATAATCCTGAATATATGATTTAAGCGATTTTCGGCACTGGGATTCATTCTGGAGATAATGCGCCGGGATAAGACCGTGGTTGAGAGCGCGCAGCAGATTAATTGCGCTAATCTCAGTGCTTACCAGTGGGAATAGTTCATATCGCCAGGCTCTGCCGCCAAGCAGGTTAGCATGACCGCGTTTAAGTTTTCGCGCGCTTGATCCGCAAAGAATAAACGATAACTTTTGTTCTTCCATAAGTCGATGAACTTCATCAAGCATTTGCGGTACCTTTTGTACTTCATCCAGAATTATCGGTTTAGTCTGCAATTGTTTCGGAGCGGCAAGGATACGCTCACGGATTATCGCCGGCCGCCGCGCAGTTTCAAAAAACAGATCCGTATCCAGAAAATCAAACACCAGGCTTTCTGGAAAATGATGTTTCAGATACGTAGTTTTCCCGGTTTTCCGTGGCCCCCATAAAAAAGCTGATTGCCCGTGAGGAAGCTTAATTTTTAGGTATCTTTTCAGTTCTTTAGTCATGAAATACACTCCTTATTAGTATCACTAATATAGATTATACTCTGTTTTAGTGTTTTCCCGCAAGGGAAAAATAAAAAAACTGAAAAATTACAGCATTTTTTGCTCATGTCACTACCCCTGCTTTCATCTTTTTCTTAATAATCGGTGTAAAAATGGCATCAGCAATTTTACCGAATATTACTCCTAATATAAGGCCAATGATTATACCTAAAACGGTACCGATAATGGGGAAAATAGATGTTCCGGTAATCAGTCCTATCCATAAACCACAGAGCACACCGGTTTTGAGACCGCGTACCACTCCTTTTCTGCTTCCTTCTCTCACATCCACAATTATATCCCGTTCCAGCTTCCGACCATAGAAATAACCAATAATAGCATTTAAAATAGTAGTTATACAATATATACTTGGCCCAAATATGTTCGATTGCATCATATTTTGTTTGATAAAAATATATTAAAAAAGGAACAGAACCAATCAAACTTAATGACAAACACCAAATCGGCAATGATGTTTTAATTTCAAGTAGATTAATACGGGTTTCTTCATTA
>JACRDM010000022.1 GCA_016218565.1 Elusimicrobiota bacterium
ATACAGCGGCGCTGGTAATTTGTTCTCTAAATTTATAATCATTCCAGAAGGATTTATCGGTTTTTGCGGATTGATATATCATCTTTACCAAAATTCTTGATTCTTGCCATGCCTTGATCTCTTCAAATCTTGTAATTTTCACCTGAAAATCTCCAGAACTTATTGGTAATCAACGAGTTACACAAACTCAATTTTCATTCTTATTGGTGCCACGCTAAGAGCGGGGCATGACTGTTTCATAACTCAATGAACTCTATGAACTCAATGAACTCAATGAACTCTATGAACTCTATGAACTCAATAAACTAACTAATACCCCAGATATGTTTTTTTTAACTCATTCTTATCCGTAATAAATCCCCTGAACTTTACCGGCGAATCCAGTTCACTGTTTGCATTCATATCTTCTCCGGCATCCAGAACACCATTAAGATTGGTGTCTTCGCCAATAATCCTGCCATCTTTTGCTCTCCAACAAACTGTAATTACCACCTCTAAAAGCCGATCATAGCCAACTGAATACCAGACATCGTTTTGTGGACCGGTGGAATTTTCGCCGCGAATAACCCACATCTTATTATCATAAACTAATGAGGTATGGCCTTGCCTTCCAACCCATGTAGTTACGGCTTGCGTCCAGGTCTGACCATCAGCAAGATTAGTATCGTCAGTATACCAAATATCATTTAGCACACCCCCATTATTACCGCCTATTATCCACATCTTATTGTCGTAGACTAAAGAAGTATGACCAAATCTTCCCGACCACACCGGAGGATTAGCGGTAACTTGCGTCCAGGTCTGACCATCAGTAGAATACCATATTTCATTTAAAAAACTCCCATTACTGCCACCTATGACCCACATCTTATTATCGTAGACTAAAGCCGTATGGCCTTCTCTTCCCGTTGACCATGCTGTATTAGTGGCTTGAATCCAATTAATTCCATCTGCAGAGTATCGAACATCATTTTTATAAACCCCGTCATATCCACCTAGGACCCATATCTTATTGTCGTATACTAAAGATGTATGACCTTTTCTTCCCGGCCACCCGGAAGGATTAGTGGTAACCTGTGTCCAGGTCTGGCCATCAGCAAGATTAAGATCATTGGTATACCAGACACCGGTCTGATAATCAGTTCCATTAAAACCGCCGATTACCCACATCTTATTATCATAAACTAAGGAAGTATGACGGCCTGTTGAACCAGACCAAACAGGAAAATTAGTAATTACCTGACTCTCTCCTCCCCCATATAAACCGGGATTATCCACCACGCTTATGTTCCCCTTACCAGCCAGACCTCCTACATCGAAAGTACTACCAGGATTTCCGCCTAGGCCATAATCCACCATAATCTTATTAACATTATGACTGCGCATCTCTTCTAATTTCGTCCGCACCGCAGCGCTGGCAAGGTAATCATCGCGGCTGTGCTCTGCCAGATTAAGCGTACGGTTAAAAGTAACCGAAAATGCCGCCAAAACCGTTACTAAGATACCGCAGGCAATTAAAAGCTCAACCAGGGTAAAACCGCATGTTGAGTTTATTGAGTTACTTGAGTTCATTGAGTTCATTGAGTTTATTGAGGTTATTGAGTAAATTTGATCTCTTAGTCTATAATCCTGATTGAATAATTTACTAACTTTAATTGCATTATAAATCATCTTTACTAATATTCCTGCTTCCTGCCAGGACTTAATCTCTTCAAACTTGTTAATCTTCATAACTCTATGAACTCAATGAACTCTATGAACTCAATGAACTAACTAATGTCCCCCTATCAATTGCGTAATTTTTAAGATCGGCAAGAACATTGCTACTACGATTGAACCCACAACTACGCCTAAAAAAATAATTATCATCGGTTCAATCATGGACATTAAACTGTTTATAGCAACATCCACCTGTTCTTCATAAAAATCCCCTATCTTCCCCAGCATCATTTCCAATTCACCGGTTTCTTCTCCCACGCCAATCATCTCTACAGCCATCTGCGGGAAAACTTTTTCTTTTCCTAATTGCAAAGAAATCCTTTCTCCTTTGCTTACCTGCTCTCTTACCCGCATTATGGCTATCTGAATAATTTCATTTCCTACGGTTTTGGCCACAATTTCCAGGGCGTGTAAGATAGGAATACCGCTGGCCAAAAGCGTGGATAATGTCCGGGCAAAACGGGCAATTGCCAGCTTTTGAAAAAGCTGTCCGAATACCAGTAGTTTTAACTTTAAGGCCGCAAATCCCACTCTGCCCCGGGGAGTGTTGATATATCTGACTGTCCCCAAAAAAATACCCGCCAAAATTATTCCCAAAAACAAAAAATATTTCCGGCAAACATTGCTGAAACCAACTAAAATCCGTGTCGGCAAAGGCAATTCTGCTCCCAGGCTTTTAAAAATTTCATTAAATCCCGGAATAATCTTAAAAACCAAAAATGAGATGACTAATATTGCCACAATCAAAATTGCCGCAGGATAAATCATTGCTGATTTTACCCGGCAAAGCAGTCTGTTGTTTTTTTCTATATAAACAGCCGTTCTCTCTAAAATCTCGCTCAATGCTCCGCTGCTTTCTCCTGCGCTGACCATATTAATATGCAGCGATGAAAACACCTGGGGATAATTACATAGGGCATCAGAGAGGCTGCTTCCTCCTTCTATATACCCACATAAAGAACCGATGATTTGTCTTATTTCCTTATCTTTGAATTGCCCGGCTAAAATCGTCAAACCCCTGGTCAAAGGAATTCCTGCGTTGACCAGTGTTGATAACTGGCGAAAAAATAACGCCAATTGTTCCGTGCTGACCTTTTGTCTTTTTGGCGCAAATAAAAAAGTCCTTTGGCCTGCCGACTGCTTCACAGAAACAACAAAAAGATTCTGCTGCCGGAGATTAAAAAGAACTTCCTGTTTATCCCGGACAGTAATATTTCCGGTTTTAGTCCTTCCAGATGCATCTTTTGCTTTATAAGTAAATGTGGGCATAATTATTAGTTCAAATCTTCACCTCCTAAACATTGTTACCATTAATTTCAAATTTTAGTTATCGCTATACCCTATTTCCACCCAGTCTGTGCCGTTCCAAATCAGGGTTAAAATATCGTTCTCTCTTAAACCCAGGAACCCGATCTTCTTATGGAGTTGGATATTCCTATCATCTTTGAAGTTAATCGTAAAAGCCGTAGTATTTTCAAGAATAAGAATATCTCCCGCTGATATACCATCAGCAATGTTTGGATTTCCCAAAATAACGTTAGCGGTAGGAACAAGTCGCAGATAACTCGTTGGCCCTCTTGGCGTTAATGTCTTGCCATTGGCTAAACCAGTATAACCGCTTCCCGGCTCTAAAGTAATTTTGGTTTTGTCAGTGTATTTGGTGTTGGTAGCGGAGTCGGAAATTTTATCCGTAAAACCTGCGCCATTAATGTAATTACCTGCTAAGTAATTATTGTCGCAATTTGCATCAGAAATTTCTATACCATAACCTGAGCCGGCAGTATCAAAGATACTATTAGAAGAAAAGATGTTTGTATCAGAGTTATTTTCAATTCTAATTCCATCATAAGCGCCTCCGAGACCATTACTATTAATGCTATTGCCAGAGATGGTGTTGCTGGAAGAAGAGTCAACCCGAATGCCATTCAAGGCATTGGAATAGAGATTATTGCCAGAGAGAGTGTTGTTGTTGGAGCCGCCCATAAGGATGCCGTTACCACCGCTACGCCAGACACTATTGCCGGAGATGATGTTGTTGTTGGAAAAGTCAATGTGGACGCTGCAACTCGTGCCACCATCGACACTATTGCCAGAGACGGTGTTGTTGTTGGAGGAGGAGTAAAGCCTGATGGTGTAACCATTACCACCATAGACACTATTACCAGAGAGGGTGTTGTTGGAGGAAGAGATAAGATAGATGCCCGTATAATTATTCTGAAGATTATTGCCGGAGATGGTGTTGTTGTTGGAGGAGGAGTAAAGCCAGATACCGCCATTTGCGCTATTCTGGACATTATTGCCGGAGATGGTGTTGTTGCGGGAGAAATCAAGATAGATGCCATACTTCGACATCTGCTTTATCCAAACGTTATCAATCTTAGAATCGGTAACTGAATCAAAATAGATACCGGTATTATTAGCTCCGGTCTGATTATTTCCGTCAATCATAAGTTGGGAGACAAGGATTCTATTTACATTTGAACCATTAATCACATTAACAGCGCTTGCGCCTGAGACTATTTTTAACACCGTGCCTTTGCCGGTGCCAATGATTGCTTTTCCTGAGTCATCAGGGGCGGTATTATCTAAATTTATTGAGCCGGAGATATTATAGGTGCCTTCTAATAAATATACTGCTCCGCCAATCGTAGCCAAATCATTAATTGCCTGTTGAAGTTCCTGCTGGTCATCTGTCCCATCGCAAACATAATCTGCCCTTGCCGTATCCAGGGAATTTACAGCAGCAACTATTTTGGCAGCAACGGCTTTATCCGCTCCTCCACTGCTGAAAATTTTCCAGGCCGTACCGTCATAATAATAAGGCTGATTGGTG
>JACRDM010000025.1 GCA_016218565.1 Elusimicrobiota bacterium
CAAGATTGCGGTTATGCCCGGTGACGGCATCGGGCCAGAGGTGGTGCGGGAAGGTTTGAAGGTATTGCAGGCGGCCAGTGAGATTTGCGGGTTCAAGTATGAGACGCATGAATACGATTTCGGCGGCGACCGGTATTTGCGCACCGGCGAGACCCTGCCGGACTCCGCCCTGGATGAATTCCGCCAGTTTAACGCCATATATCTGGGGGCCATCGGCCATCCCGATGTGCAGCCCGGCATTCTGGAGCGGGGCATTTTGCTGAAAACCCGCTTCGGCCTGGATCAGTATATAAATCTGCGGCCTATAAAGCTGTATCCCGGCGTCTGGACGCCGATTAAGGACAAGGGGCCGGAGGAAATTGATTTCGTGGTGGTGCGGGAGAATACTGAGGGCATGTATGCCGGACTTGGCGGCAACTTCAAAATGGGTACGCCCGATGAGGTGGCGGTGCAGGAGATGGTCTGCACCCGCAAGGGGGTGGAGCGCTGCGTGCGCTACGCCTTCGACCTGGCCCGCAAGCGCAATAAGCAGAAGACCCTGCACCTGGTGGACAAGGCCAACGTGCTGGTGTATGCCTTCGGCCTGTGGCGGCGGGCGTTTGCCGAAGTAGCCAAAGAATACCCCGATATCAAGCCCGATTACGCCTTCGTGGATGCCACCTGTATGTGGATGGTGAAAAACCCGGAGTGGTTTGATGTTATCGTTACTGACAACATGTTTGGAGATATCATCACCGATCTGGGAGCCATGATCCAGGGCGGGATGGGGGTAGCCGCTTCCGGCAATATCAACCCGCAGGGGGTCTCCATGTTCGAGCCGATTCACGGCTCAGCCCCGAAATATGCGGGCAAGAATGTGATCAACCCCCTGGCCGCCATCGCTGCCGTCCAGATGATGCTGGATTACCTGGGCGAAAAGCAGGCCGCCCAGTTGGTGGAAAGCGCTTTAGCCAGGGTGCTGGCCTCTGGCCAGATCAAGGACTTATCCACCCGCAGCGGCCTGTCCACTACCCAGATCGGGGATTTAGTGGCTAATGCAATACTATATGGATATTAACAACACGATTTTGCAAATAATCCTGTTAGCCCCGCCCATACTGCTGGCGGTGACCGTGCATGAGGTAGCCCATGGATGGGTGGCCGAGAAATTCGGCGATCCCACGGCGCGGATGAGTGGGCGGCTGACCATGAACCCGTTTATGCACCTGGATTTGATGGGCACGCTGGTATTCGTGCTCACCCGCATGATAGGCTGGGCCAAGCCGGTTCCGGTCAACCCTTACAATATGCGCAATCCGCGCAAGGATATGATCTGGGTATCCCTGGCCGGGGTGGCGGCCAACCTCATCGTGGCCACCTTGAGCTCGCTGGTTTACCACGGCCTGGGGGCATATTCAGCGATAAATGCGGTTACCTTGCCCATACTCCTGATTGCCAGAAACAGCGTTATGATTAACGTAGGGCTGGCGGTATTCAATCTGATTCCCGTCCCGCCCCTGGACGGAAGCAAGGTTCTCTACGGCCTGCTGCCGCCCGAACTGGCCGCCAAATACGCTGAAGTAGAGCGCTACGGATTTATTATATTGATAATCCTGGTTTTTACCGATATAATTGGCAAGGTTTTATATCCGGTAATTGATTTTATAATAAACTTATTGATATAATGGAGATAGTTATGGAAGTTACTAATAATTTCTTTAGCTTAGTTGCACTGGGGAATTTTAATCCTGCCATTCTTAAACATGAATTTCTTAAGAATGAGTGTAATCTCAACTTACCTGACCCTATAGCCATCTCTCCACCCCAATTTCCTGTAATATCTCAAATTAGATATCCCAATAAGTTGGAACTCTTAATGGAGTTAGGGAAATTCACTTTAGTTGAGCCGCTTGAATCGGCTATAAATAAATCCATGAGCTTAGAAATTTTTGAAAAATATATTGAGAAACTGCGATTTACTCCGGTGGAAATAATAGGTGCAAACGTAAATACTAACATCATCTTCACCTCTCAAGATGAGCTAAACAATTTAATATTAGTTATTAAAGATGCTGAATCTATCCGTAATTTTTTCAGTTCTTCTTTAGTGGCTGTGAATAACAAAATTATACATAAAGAAAATGAAGATGACTACAGGGAGCTAAATTATATTATCCCTTTAACTGATCTTGAAAGATACCAATTAAATGTGCAAAAACAAGGACTAACATTAGTAATTAATTTTAACTTTGAAATAACATATCGAAATAATTTAGGAATTATTACCCAAAACATCAATAACATTTGGGGAAAATTCAACATGTTAGTAAATCAACTAAGGGAGAAAAGCCGTGCCGAATCAGTATAATGTAAATCAGATCATCACTGCAAGGTATGGCATCTTGGGGAATTTTCAGAATACTTTTCCTGAACTTAATAGAAGATTGCTAGAAGATGAAACTACCGTTTTGACCCAAAAAGAGGTGGTTATTTCTCCACATTATTCAGGGAAACCTAATCCTCAAGATTTATATAAAATTTATCTACTACACTATCTAAAGAGGGAATCCCATATAAGCCCACAGAATCTATATAAATTTTCTTTTATATGGGAACAAAACAATCCTCCAGCAGATTGGCAATCTCCCAAATGGGAATTTCCATCTGAGGAAGAATGGATAGATTTTATTATAAAAAAGGAATTATCCTATTATTTCCTGAAAACCAGAGAATTGATACAGAAATATTTTATTTGTCTGGCTAGAATACGAGTTGAGATAGCTGCTGATCCAGAAGAACCAAGTTATGAACAGATTTTCTTTAGATTATTTTATGAAACTTCTCCTCAAATAGTGTTTGAACAATGGGTATCATTTTTGTCAGAATTTTCTAAAATTCCTTTTGAAAAAAGGCAATTTTTATCCACTGAATTAAAATCC
>JACRDM010000024.1 GCA_016218565.1 Elusimicrobiota bacterium
TATCGGGCAGGAATTTCTCCAAAACTTCCCGGATATTTTCCTCCACTATCTTTATTTCAATTCCGGGCAGGTACTCCTTTAGATAAGCAGCAATATAACCCAGGCCCAGCGGTGGGAAATACTTCTCTTGTATCGTGCTTTTATTCTCTATAGCATTAATAAGCAAAAATTTCAATATTGTTATCCCTTAATTTAATAGCTTATTCTTTACCAATTTCCAAATGCTACCCGTTTCTTCGATTTTCAGCGTGACCGCGCTCCCCACGAAGAGGACGCAAGCTACCATCGCTACTATGCCAATCCTGGTCAATTGATTGATAATGGACGAGGGGACCAGGCACTGATTGATAAACCTGGAAACAACATACGAACCCATTCCCGCCACCAGAGAAGCCATGATTATCTTGCCTATCCCGGCCAATATATATTGGCTGTGCAAATGCACCATCTTTTTTCTTAACCGGACAAAAAATAGAGACATGGTAATTAAATATACTACCGAAGTTGAAAGGGCGATTCCGGCAACAGGCGGAGTTATGAATTTCATGAAGACCATATTTAAGGTTATATTCATGATCACCCCTAATACGGTTATTGTTAGCAGTGTCACCATATCCTGCAGGGCTAGAAATACTCGGCCTAAAATTACCCCCACCGGGTAAAAGAGGAACTGAAAGGAGTAACAGATCAAGATCTTAGCGGTTAAATCCGTAGCTTCCGCCGTAAACGATCCTCTTTGAAATAGTAGCTGCATAAGTGGCCTGGCCAGCAGAATGGTCATCACCGTTATAGGGGTAAAGATAAAACAAGACATCCGGATACTTTTAGCCAAGGAATCCTTCATCTCGGTAATATTATTACTAGCAACCTGAAAGGAAAAAAATGAAAATACTGCCGTGGCCATGGACGAAGAAATAATGATTAAAGGGACATTAATCAGCTTACTGGCATAACCTAATGCCGCCAAACTGCCTGGACTTAAATAAGAGGCCATTACTTTATCAGTCACCGTATTCAACTCCCCCATGACAATGGCAAAAAAATAGGGGGAAAGAAGCAGCAGCATTTCCTTCACCGCCGGATGCTTCCAGTTAAGATCAAAACGGTAGCTATAGCCCCTCCTACCGGTAATGGGCATCAGGAAGATAGTCTGAATAATAAGGCCGATAAGCAAGCCCCAAATTAAAACGTATACCCCCCATTGCTGAGTAAAGAAAAGTATGAAGAAAATAGTGCATAAAGTAATGAACATTTGGGAAATTGCCGGCCAGGCGAAATGCTGCTGAGCATTTAAAATACCGGTCATGATGCCTATAAGTCCGGAGAAGATAAGGGTAAGACAAGCCAAGCGCAACATCTTTACGGCTAAAACGCTCGTTCCCAGTTCAAATCCGTGGAACCCATATTTTATAATCCAAGGGGCCAAAGCAAAAATGACTAAGGCCATAAATATAAAAAATAATAGAAAATAATTTATAACTATAGCAGCTATGTGATTAGCTTCATCCTTATCCTTGAGCCTCCATTTAACAAAAAACGGGATAAAGATCGCACCAAAGGATGATAAAAGTACCCCATTGATCAGAGTAGGAATACTAATAGCCGCATAAAAAGCATCCATGCCTCTGGTAATACCAAACTTTTCAGCTACGATCATTTCCTTAACCAAGCTCAATATATTCCCTATTATGCCAGCGATGATCAAGAATGAAGCAGCTTCGGCAATTTTAACATTGGTAGAGGATTGGGACTGGTCAGTCATGTAAAGTCCTATATAGGGAAATCATTTTTCGCCAAAGAAAATTCCCGGAATAGCTTCTTAACCGCCAATAATCGCCAGTAAGCAACAACTTGAATTTAAAGAGACTAATTTCACCAAAGATAGCGATACGTTCCAAAGCATAAGGGTCGTCCCAGAAAAAAGTCAAGTCATAATGTGACGGAGCATAACTGGCGGTCAAAAATCCCGCTTGCCGTACTATTTTTTTTGTCTCCTGGTTAAAATCCTGGTAGGGATAGCAAAAATGTTTCACGGCCAGGTCCAGTTGGTCTTCGATAAGCTTCTTGGCTTCCCCTATTTCCCGCTGTTGTTCTGCCTGAGCCAGGGCAGTTAAATGCGGATGGTTGAGTGTATGCGCACCGAATTCCAGGCCTGCTGCTTTCATTTCTCTGATCTCTTCCCAGGACAGAAA
>JACRDM010000023.1 GCA_016218565.1 Elusimicrobiota bacterium
ACCATAGCTATAGACCAGCACAGTAACATCTACACTACTGAAACCAACTATCAAGGTGAAACTCAAAATCGTATCCAAAAATATGATCCTCTGGGCAATCACGTTACTACTATTAATCAATCTTACGGACATTCACTGGCCTTATCCACAACCGGCGCTGTTTATACGGTAAGCAATAATTCTGAGATTTTAAAATTCAGTCCGGCTTTCTATCAGATCAAAGGAAGAATCACTGATCTCAACGGCGCAGGACTGGCAGAAGTACCTGTTACGCTTTCAGGCAGTGCAACAGTTAATGCGCTTACTGATTCTGCCGGCGTTTATCAATTCACTGATCTAGCGATCGGCAACTACACGATCACGCCAGCCAAAAAAGGATATTACTTCAACCAAGAGAATATAAAAATTTCAGCGCTGGCTGAAAATCTGGAAAACCAGGACTTTGCCGAATTGTTCTATCCCACAGGGTTGATCGAAAACACCATCATCATCAGCGGACAGGTAAAGGATGCTCACGGAATTGGCCTAGAAAATATTGCCGTGTCTCTCACCGGAAAGCGCTTTCCTAAAGCCTATAAAATAACAGATATAGAAGGTAAATTTGTTTTTGCTGTACCCATAATTCACGATGCCGGTATTTATACTCTGGCGGCGGAAGAAACTGACTATACCTCGGTCCCTGAGAACCCCACGCCTGCTAATGAAAGATACGTTTTTATCCCACCAACTATTAATCTTAACCAGGTGCAGGCAAGCCTGGACGCTGGCACAAATATCGAGGCGCAGGATTTTATGGGAATCCCCATGGTAGTGGACAGCAACAACGTTAAAATTCTTGGCGGTGAGCGAGGATATATAAATACCGCCCAAGGAGAGAAGGCTCAGATCGTAGTCAATCCCGGAGGCTCCGGCACAATAGAAATTAAGATCTATGATCTCAGCGGTAATTTAGTGTGGGAGACGAATAAAGAGGTAACCGCAAATACCGTCGAAATTATAACTTGGGATGGAAAAAATAACGACCGGGAGAGGCTAAGTTCAGGGATCTATATAGCGCGGGTCAGCGGCGGGGGAATCAATCAAATCAAAAAGATCGCGCTTATAAAATAAATCACGAGAGGTAAAAACCATGAAATGTTTAAAAATCGTTTTAACCGTGGTAAGTAGTTTATTCCTCTATGTTCAACTTTACGCCGGAGCCGGCACCACCTCAGGAATCATCCTGAGAGAAAGCATTGGCGCGCGCGGCCTGGCGATGGGGGAAGCTTTTGTCGGTGTAGCCAGCGGGACGGAAACCATCTTCTGGAATCCGGCGGGTCTGGCCGCTAAGGAGGAGCCGGAACTCAGCGCCATGTATTTTAAAGAAATCGTGGATCTGGGTTTAATGTCGATCCAGTATGCTCAGCCGTTGGCTGGACAGGGCGGTATCGGACTGGCCATAGAAAGTTTCTCGGCCGGAGATATGGAATTGAATTATCTGGACGGCACTTCTAAATCAGTAAAGGCGCAAAACGATTACATTATCAATCTGGCCTATGGCAAAAAACTAGGGGCTGGCTTTTCTGCCGGAACCAATGTAAAATACCTTAATAGCACTTTAGCCGAAGCAGAAACAGCCAGCGCCGTAGCTGTAGATATCAGTGGCTTATACCAGGTAGCGGCAGTGCCAGGGCTGGCTCTGGGGATAAACCTGCAAAATATCGGTACTGGCCTTAAATACATTGATGAAACAGATCCACTGCCGTTCATTATTAAAGCCGGGGCCGCTTATCAAAAAGAAATAAAAAATAACATTCTCACCATCTCCGGCGATATCCATAAGCCCCGGGAACTATCTGCCCGGTTCAACGTGGGAGCAGAATATTTGTATAACCATATTATTGCTCTCCGCGCCGGCTATAAATTCAACTATGACATGGATTCTTTCACTGCCGGGTTTGGCGTGAAAATCAATCGCTATAGTCTGGATTACGCTTTTGCTCCCAAAGGAGCTCTGGGCGATAATCACCGGCTGTCGTTAGGGATACAATTCTAGCATTACAAAAATATTAACTTTGCAAAATCATATCCACTGATCACGGGACATATTTTCCCCGTGCTTTTTTATTTGCCTTTTTATTTGCCTTTATTTGCCTTTTTGCTTGATTTTTCTGGACAAAATCCCTATAATAATACAGCTATGATACAAAAATTAATTAGTACGCTTATTATTAGCACTTTTCTTTTCATCCCATTCGCGGCTTCGGCCAAAAACCTTTTCGCGGGGCTGGTTCAACGACAGTTAGATAATGGCTTGACTGTCTTGCTTTTACGGGACACAGCCAAACCTATCGTCTCGGTCCAGATCTGGGTAAAAGCAGGAGTCTGGAACGAAACCCCGGAGACCAATGGCTTGTCTCATTTTGTGGAACATATGCTGTTTAAAGGAACTAGTACCCGGCCGGTTAATGCCATCCAGCAGGCAGTGGAATCAAAAGGCGGCATGATCAACGGCGCTACCAGCAAAGATTTTACCTATTATTATATAAATGTGCCGGGGACTTACTGGGATAACGCGCTCACTATTTTAGCGGACATGGTCCAGAACGCCAGTTTCGACGCTAAGGAATTGGCTAAAGAAAGACTGGTAGTGCTGGAAGAGATCCAACGGCAGAATGATGAACCATCCTCCTTTCTCTGGAACAAGTTTAATGAAACCATATTCAAGCAGCTTCCTTACCGTATGACTACTCTGGGCACTGTTGATAACCTGAAATCTTTTACCCGGGAAATGATGCAAAAATATTATCAGGCCAATTACCAGCCGGCAACTATGACGGTGATAATAAGCGGGGACTTTCCCCAGGACAAAGCCCTGTCCAGGATAAAGGAACTATTCCCGCAGGCCAAGACGGCCCCGCCGGTGATAAAACAATCACCTCCAGTGACTGTCGAGTCGGCCGAGGATCCTTTTCCAGTCAAGAGCGAAGTTCCATTCCAGGTCAACCTGGTTTATCACCTTATTGGTTTTTTGGGACCGACGATTGAAAGCCAGGACCAATACGCTCTGGACGTCCTGGCGACGATGTTAGGCGTTGGACGTTCCAGCCGCCTGAATCAATCCCTGCGCGAAGACCAGCAGTTAGTGTTCAATATCAGCGCTAATTTCCTGAGCCAAAAAGCAAATGGTATTTTTATTATCAACGCTATTTACCAGCCCAACCGAATCCCTGAAGCTACCAACGCCATTATGGGTGAGATCAGGAGATTCAGCCTGGCCGAAGTCAGCGACGCAGAATTAGTCAAAGCTAAAAGAATGCTGAAAGCAAGCTTTATCCTGGATAACCAGACCTATGCTGACCAGGCTAATACCCTTGGCTATTACGCTACCGTGACTACAGTCGAGCCGGCCTTAAAATATATGAACGAGATTGAAAATGTGTCCCAGGGAGATATATCCCGCGTAGCCAAGAAATATTTGGGCCAAAATTATACTTCCATCTTACTAACGCCGGGAGTGGCGCAGTCAAAATGAAAAAACTATTTTTCATATTTTCATTAATAATATTAGCAGTGGCGCCGGCGCTCCTAGTGGCAGCGAATACTCCGGTCAAGACAGTATTCCCCAACGGTCTCACCCTCATCCACCAGTATGACCAAACCAGTGAAGTAGTCGCTCTTGATCTTTTTGTCAAGGCGGGCGCCGGCGCTGAAGAAAAGAACCAGGCTGGTATCGCTAATTTTATCCAGAACCTGTTATACAATGGCACCACCTCGCGTACCGCCAAACAGATCGCCTTCGAGACTGAATCTATCGGCGCCTCTATCAGCGGTTCCTGCGCCGAAGACTATGCTTTGGTCCGCGCTGTTGTTTTCAAGGAATATTTTGAACTAATGACTGAGGTATTTTTTGATGGTGTATTAAATCCAACCTTCCCCCAGGAAGAGGTCGAAAAGGAACGGGCCAATATCCTGGCCTCGATCAAAACCCGCCAGGACTCCATCTTCAATGTGGCCTTTGACCAGCTGAACGAAGAAATCTATGGCGAACACCCTTACCATAAACCGATCATCGGGTACAAAAGAACATTACAGAATATTACCAGGAAGCAGATCATTGCCTTTTATCAGCAATATTACCGGCCGCAGAATATGATCCTAGTAGTCGTCGGCAATATTAGCCCTAAAAAGATCACCAAACTGCTTAAAAAATATTTCCCGGCGCTGGCAAAAACTGAGCTGACGATACAGCCCATCAACGCGGCCCCGGCCACTCCTACGCGTTTCGAACCCAGGGAAATGAATCTGGAAACCAAATTCAAACAAGCTTACCTGATCATGGGCTACCTGGTACCATCCGTGTCCTCCCAGGACTATCCGGTATTTAAAATCATCGCCACTTTGTTGGGCGGCGGAATGAACTCCCGGCTCTTTGTCAATTTACGGGAGCAGCAAGGACTAGCCTATGAATTAGATTCTTTTTATCCCTCCAGAGCTTATGCGAGCGTACTCTGTATCTATCTTGGTCTCAAGGAAACTAACCTGGCCCAGGCGCAGAGCTCGGTCAGGAAAGAGATCAATGCTCTAAAAACCATACCAGTGTCGCCGGAAGAATTAAATAGTGTCAAAACATATCTAGCGGGACAATACTTACTCAGCCGCCAAACCAATCAAAGCCTGGCCTTTTATCTTGGCTTTTACGAACTTTTGCAAAAAGGTTATGAGTACGATTCTCAATACCTGACCGACCTGCAGGCAGTCACGGCCAATGATATTAGCCAAGTGGCCAATGACTATTTTAGCGATAACAACCTGACCAGGATCAAACTGATCCCGCAAAAGAATACAAACTCTGGAGGTACCAGTGATTAAGAAGATGCTCGCCGCATTTCTGATCTTCGCGCTGCTCAGCCTGGGCGCACTCTATTTGGTAAAGGCCCAAAGAAAAAAGATGTCTGTTTCCCAACTACCAGCTGAGACTAAGCCAGCTTATGGAGATGCCGTCATTAATGGCTCTATCGGCGAGCCCAGCATCTTAAATCCGGTTTTGGCCAGTGACAGCGCTTCATTCGACATCATTGATCTGGTGTTTAATGGCTTGGTGAAATACGACCAGGATATCAAGCTGGTAGGGGACCTGGCAGAGAAATGGGATGTTTCCCAGGATGGTTTGACCATTACGTTCTACCTGCGTAAAGATGTGAAATGGCACGACGGGTTTCCGTTCACCGCCAAAGATGTGGTGTTCACCTATAATAAACTCATCGACCCGGACAGCCGGACGCCTTTTGCCAGTAATTTCCAACTAATTTCCAAATTGGAAACGCCGGATTCTTATACCGTTATAGTTACCTATAAAGAACCTTTTGCTCCGGCGCTGGAATCATGGGGCATGGGAATCCTGCCGCAGCACGTTTTCGGTGAAATGACGGCAGCAGAATTCAATAAAAGCGATTTTAATCGTTTTCCTATCGGTACCGGCCCTTACAAATTCAAAGAGTGGCGCACCGGGCAAAAGATCGAGCTGGAATCTAATTCGGATTATTTTGAAGGCCGTCCTTATATCGATAAATATATCTACCAGATCATCCCGGACCAGTCAGTCCAGTTGCTAGCGCTGAAAACTCATACCATTGACATGATGAGCCTGACCGCGGATATGTATGTCAAAGAGGCTAACCATCCGGAGTTCGAGCAGGGGATCAATAGATTCCGTTATCCGTCCTTCAGCTATACCTATTTAGCCTACAACCTCAATAACCCGCTTTTTAAGAATACCCGCTTGACCAGGCAGGCGCTGAGCTACGCCATCAACCGCCAGGAGATTATAGACGGCACGCTGCAGTCCATGGGAACCATTTGCACCGGACCATTCCCGAATCGCTCCTGGGCCTATAATCCCGATGTTAAGCCCTATGATTATGACCCGGAAAAAGCCCGTATTATGCTGGCCAGCATTGGTTGGAAAGATACCAATGGCGATGGGTACCTGGAAAAAGGCGGCCAGAAATTTGAATTTACCATTCTCACTAACCAGGGCAATAAAGAACGCGAACTGGCCGCTACCATCATCCAGGAACAGCTGAAAAAGATCGGGGTCAAAGTAAATGTGCGGATTTTGGAATGGAGCGCCCTGATCCATCAATACGTAGACAAGAAAAGTTTCGACGCCATACTCCTGGGCTGGAATATGACTCCTGATCCCGACTGTTTTGACATCTGGTTCTCAGAAAAGACCCGGGAGGGCGAATATAATTTTATTTCCTATAAAAATCCCCAGGTAGATATCCTTCTGACTCTGGGCCGTAAAACTTTTGACCAGGCAGAACGACTGAAGATCTATCATAAAGTACACGCGCTGATAGCCGAAGATCAGCCCTATGCTTTTCTATACGTGCGGGATTCCCTGGTAGCAGTCGATAAACGTTTCCAGGGGATCAAGGTCGAACCTATTGGCATTGGGTACAATTTTACCAAGTGGTATGTACCTAAGACCTTACAGAAATATACGATGCAGCAATAAAAACAGTTAGCCAGTAACTGCGAAAGTCAGACAAAACAAAGAGCAGTTGCCAGCAAGAGCATAAAATGGGAGCTATCAGAAAGATAAATAAAGTAAAATTGATCGTCGGAATGATCGCTGGCAAATCGTCATTATTTAAGAAAGCGGCTAAGAACCTTGAAAAATTGTATGGCCCGATTGATTTTGCCAGTAACCTACTACCTTTTGAGAAAACCTCTTATTATGAAAAAGAAATGGGCCAGGATCTAAAGCGGCAATTTATCGCTTTCCGCAAGCTTATTTTGCCTGATAAATTGATCTTGATAAAACGCTATACTAATGAGCTTGAATTCAAGCTGAGCCAGAGTCGTAAAAACCGCGCCATCAACCTGGACCCTGGATATCTCGACTATGGCAAGCTCATGCTGGCCACGACCAAAGACCACCAGCATCGCCTATATTTAGGCAAAGGTATCTTCGGTGAAGTGACTCTGCGGTATACGAATGGTTCGTTTACGACCTGGGAATGGACTTATCCAGACTATGCTACGCCTGAATATATTACGATCTTTAACCAGATCAGGAAAATATACCAGCAACAAGTAAAGACAGGTGTAAAGGTGTAGAACTGTAAAGTAAAAACCAAAAGGAGTCAACGTGAAAATTGGATTTGTCGGGTTCGACCTTAAGGAAGGAAAAGTAAAATATGAGGATGAGAGATTTAAAAACCTGGTGGAAAAATTCCAGCCGCAGAAAGAAACTCCGTTCTTTGCCGAGTTCATCAAAGACGAGATGCTGAACATTGATGCCATCCTGATAAAACATGAAAAGCTGTTGGATCTGCTGATCCAGGACATCGAAAAAATAGAAAGCCGCCTGGCCAAAACCCAGGATGAAAAAGAAAAAGCCTGGTTAAAAAAATGTCTGGAAGCTTTGGAAATGGAACAACCCTTGTGCAATATCCTATTTAACGAAGAAGAAACCGCCAGGCTGCGCGGGTTAGCTCCGCTGAGCTGGAAGCCTACCTATGTCGCGGCCAAACAAGAAGATATTAATTTCCTGATCAATCGGGTCCTCCATAAAGCCAGGGTCATCTTCTTCTACACCGTGGGAAAAAAAGAAGTCCAGGCCTGGTCTTTTCACGAAGGCCGCACGATCGTGGATTGCGCTGGTGAAATCCACACTGACCTGGCCCGCGGATTCATCCGCGCCGACATAGTCAGCTATGAGGACCTGATGCAATGCCATAATCTGCAGGAAGCTAAAACCAAGGGTTTCTTAAAAACCGTGGGCAAGGAATATATCACCCGAGATGGCGATATCATCGAAATTAGGTTTAATGTGTAATCTGTTTCCTATACACTAAACGCTATACGCTATACCCTATCCGCTATCCGCTAATACAGGAGGTAGAACAATGACTGATTGTTTATTTTGCAAGATAATTGAAAAGAAGGTTCCGGCGAAAATTGCTTATGAAGATGATAAAGTTTTAGCCTTCCATGATATCAGCCCGCAAGCTCCCACGCATATTTTGCTAATCCCCAAAAAGCATATTGCCTCAATTAATGACTTGCCGGAACAGGATAGCGCCATCATCGGCTATCTGCACCTGATAGCTAAAAAATTAGCCCAGGAACTAAAAATTGATCAGAGCGGCTTCAGGCTGGTCATCAATAATGGACTGGATGCAGGTCAAGCGGTGAGCCATATCCACTGGCATGTTTTAGGCGGCAGGAAATTGCAATGGCCGCCAGGCTGAAAAACAGCTCTAGAGCTTTATAGCTATACAGCTTTACAGCTAATACAAGGAGCAAACATGAGCGACATTTTCGAGATACTAAAAGTTAGTGTGGAAAAAAATGCCAGTGACATTCACTTGACGCCGGGCAAACCTCCGCTGAACCGGATCAATGGCGAAATGCTGCCGCTCAATCTGCCGGCTCTTAGCAGCAGCGACATTAAAACCATGCTCTATGCTTTGTTAGGTAACGAGCAGCAGGTTCTGTTTGAACAAAAATGGGAACTTGACACTTCCTTCCAGCTGCAGCAGGTAAGCCGTTTCCGGGTAAATTTACTGAAGCACAAAGACGGCCTGGGCGCAGTACTCAGGATCATTCCGTCAAATATTCCTGATCCAGTGGCTCTCAGGTTGCCTCAAATCATTATAAACTTAACCAAGATCAACTCTGGTCTGGTATTAGTGACTGGCGCTACAGGCAGTGGGAAATCTACTACCCTGGCCGCGTTATTAGGAGTGATCAACCGGGAAAGAAAAGGGCATATCATCACTATTGAGGACCCGATCGAATATGTCTATGAAAGCGGCAATTGTGTCGTCACCCAGAGAGAAGTAGGCTCGCACACGCATTCTTTTGCTGAATCGCTCAGGCATATCCTGCGCCAGGACCCGGATGTCGTCCTCATCGGCGAAATGCGCGATCTGGAGACTATTGCCGCCGCCATCACTATCGCTGAAACAGGCCACCTGGTATTTGCTACTTTACATACGAACGACGCGGCCCAGACTGTAGACCGCATTATTGACGTTTTCCCGGCGCATCAGCAGCAACAGGTCAGGATGCAATTATCAGTCTCTCTACGGGCCGTTATTTCACAGCAATTGTTGCCGCGCCAAGATGGCAAAGGCCGGGTAGCCTCACGGGAATTAATGTTCAACTCGCCAGCCATAGCCAATTTAATCCGCGAAGGTAAAACCCATCTTATTTATAACGCTATTGAGACTGGCTCCAAACTAGGTATGGTCAGCATGGATCGGGCCTTATATTACCTGGTAAAAGAAGGTATGACCTCCATGGAAGACGCTTTAAGCAAGGCCCATAACGCGGAACAACTCAAGAGTTATGTCGGAATGGGAGCATAAACCATGCCGCACAATTTGAAAAAAGTACCTATCTTTAGCGACCTGCCGGAAGATATCCTGGAAGCTATTTCCGTGATGGTAGAAGAAAAACTCTACGCTGACGGAGCCGTAATTTTCAGTGAAGGCCAAGCTGGCGCCACTTTCTATGTCATCAGGCAGGGTGAAGTGATAATCAGCAAGTTGAAAGCGCTGGCTATCCTGCAAAGCGGCGATTTCTTCGGCGAGATGTCTTTGATTGACCAAAGTCCGCGTTCAGCCTCAGCCATCGCCAAAGGGAAGGTGATCCTGTACGCGCTCTCCCGTAATAATTTCCAGGAACTACTTAACTCAAATTTACAGGCCGCCCAGATATTTATCTTTAAATTACTGGAAACTTTAGTGCAGCGGCTGCGCCAAACCGACCGCGAACTGGTGACTGTATATGAAACAGGCAAAATAATCGCTTCTTTCTTTGATCTTAAAAAAACCTGCATTATGGTCCTGCATAAGATAATGGAGGCAACTGAGTCAGCCGAGGCGGGCATGATAGTGGTCTGGAATGAATTCAGCAGGGAATTTGAAGTACAGGCCCAGGCTAATCTGCCGCCAGCAGAACTCGACCGGATCACGCTGGATGCCCAGGACCCGCTCATTAAATGTCTGCTCGATACTAAAGAATATCTGCTCATTAAAGAATTAAACGCGGATGAAAGATTTAACTTAAAATCTGCCAGGCCTTATTATGGCCCATCGATCATAGCCTCACCCTTAGTGAGCCGGGACATTTTTATCGGCTTTATCATACTCCTCAATAAAGATAAGACCAACGCTTTCAGCCTGGACCAGGTGAACATGCTATCCGGCATCGCCGCCCAAGTCTCTCAGGCAGTGGAGAATATAAAGCACCAGGAAGAAGAAAAATCAAGGCAAAGACTGCAGAACCTGAAACAACTATGACTAAAATCAATATCCGCGTGATCCCGCGAGCGAAAAAGAATCTGGTCAAGACCGAGCCGGGCCGCTTAAAAGTATATCTTACGGCTCCGCCGCATGACGGCCAGGCCAATAAATTATTAGTAGCCGTCCTGGCTGAATATTACCAGGTCAAAAAGAAACAAGTCGCGATAATTCAGGGAGAAAAATCACAGGACAAGGTAGTTAAAATACAGGCGGCAGCTGGCAGTTCGCAGATGGTAGTAAACACGAAGAACAGGATATCAGGAAATCAGGGGACCAGGTAGAGGGTACCAGGATAGCAGGTGATCAGGTAATTGTTATCAGAACATTTCTCTGACTCCCTGATTCTCGGTTAACCTGCTCAGGTTTGAAATTCCTATACTTTTGAGGTTTAATCAATTACTGGAGCAGCAAAACATGTGGTATTGGCTTTTTAGAATTATTTTTAAAGCAATATTTAAATTTTGCTTCAGCTTGAAAGTGGAAGGGCTTGAGAATCTTCCGGAAAGCAATTTTATAATAGTTAGTAATCACACCAGCTATTTAGACGCTCTGCTTTTTGTCGCCGCAATTCCCAGAAAAATTCATTGTCTAAGCTCCTATTATCTTTTTAAAATAATTTGGCTAAAGTATTTTTTAAGATTAATAGAGGCTTTACCTACGGGAGGATCAGCTGAAAGCGCGGTTCATTTTTTGGAGAATAATAAAAATATAGGTTTATTTCCAGAAGGTGGAATTAGTCAAGATGGGAAACTTAAGGAATTTAGAAATGGCGCCGCCTTATTGGCTTTTCGCACCGGCCGGCCAATTGTACCAAGCGCGGTTATCGGCGCTTTCGCTGCCTATCCTATAACTGCTAAGTTTCCGCGTTTTCTGCCCATAATAGTAAAAATAGGTAAACCAATTTATCTACTAAAGGAATTTGATGAAATAATTGATGATTTAAAATTACAGGAAGGCCTAGCCCGAGTAAGAGAAGCCATAAAGGAGATGCTAAATGAGCGCTAGTAGTTTAATTGAGATAAAAATAGTAAAGACACTAGCTGCTCCAAAATGGAAAGTTATTCGTCTCCTAACCAGGCCTTGGGAATTTCCTGAATATATATCCTTTATTAAAGAAGTATCGGTAGTTCAAAAAACTAATAAAATAATAAAGACTAAATGGCGGGTAACAGTTGAGAAGATCACCATCAACTGGGTAGAAGAAGATACTTTCGCCTGGAAACAAAATAGGATCTGCTTTAAAGCTTTGGAGGGAGATCTGGAAGAGTTCAGCGGAGAATGGACAATAAAAGAACATCCCGAGGGAGCCGAAGTTTGTTTAAATGCTTATATAAAGGTAGGGGTTCCGGGAATTGGGGAATACGCCGAGGCTCAAATAAGGAAATTATTTACTAAAACTTTTGAGGCTATTATAGACGCTTTTGAGCACCGCTTAATCACTAAGAGATATGCTGATTATAAGGGTGGCGCTAGTGATAAAATTGGCGGTTTTGGCCTGATCGGACATCCCTATAATTATAATCACCTGGTGAGATACCTGCAAAGCCTGG
>JACRDM010000027.1 GCA_016218565.1 Elusimicrobiota bacterium
AAACCATACAATTTGATCATTGATCTTGGAAAGCAAACACAAAATAATTCATGGGTTAATTTCAAGACCTTTGAGGTTGTAGTTAATGGGAAAAGCATCAAAAACATAGTTTATGGCGGTGAGAAAACAGAGTATACTATCCCATTAAGCAAAGAGCTTAGTATTGGAATAAATAGTATCACCTTAAAGTGGTTAGAAGGCAAAGGGACAGTATCTTTGGGGAAAATAGCTTTACAATAAATAATAGGGCTCAAGTAACTTAAAATAGCGGTCCAGTCTTTGAAAAAGCTCCTTCTTTGACAATCTTTCATCCCGCTCCCAATGTGCCAAGGTAGTGGGGTCAATGTGAACAAGTTGCCCAAGTTGGCGTAAGGTCAAGCTCCGTAACTCCCTGGCTCTTTTTATCCTTTGCCCTAATGTTTTGATCTTGGGATCATAGGGCCAGTTGAGGGTAGTCTGGGAGCAAAGGCCTTTTAGCTTGAAGTGTAAAAGCACAGTATGGCAACGCAGGTATGTCCTTGCGGATATCATGGCGGTTCGGGTTCTTATATTTTTCATCGGCAAAATCAAATCTGGTTATCGGCTCACCGGTGATCTCTTGGTACACTTGAAAGTTTTACCAGTTGTAACCTACGGAAAGACGATGTGTGTCCCCGAGAATACCATACGGCATCCAGGCATAGTTCAGGTTGAAGCCAGCAAGCCTAAAGCCCATTCCGGTGCTGACCCTGTTGAAGGTTTCGAGGTCCGAGATATTAGCTGTATCGTAACCGACCCGCAAAGCCAGGTTTTGGCTGACCCAGTATTCCAAGCCAATGTTTTCGCTTACTTTGCTTTCTTCTTTGGGCAGGTATTTTGCATCAGTGGACAAGGTTAATTTATCTTCTACAAAAATATAAGCTGCTCCAACCTTGACTGTCAAAGGCAAGGGGTCTTTTTCTTGCACAAACTTGATGCCAGGGCCAAGGTTCTGCACGTTTACACCAAATCCCAAACGCGGCCAGATCTTGTAGATGGCCCCAAAGTCCAAGGCATAACCATTGGCTTTTTCCTGTTCTATCTTTTGCTGGAATACTTTCAGGTTGACGCCCCAGGAAAATTTTGATCCGACTGTTTTGGCGTAGGAGAGCAGAAGCAGGCTTTGCGCGCTGGAGAAGGTTCCCAGCGTATGGCCGGACGAGTCTGTCTGGTCAATAGCTCCGGAATTAAGATAGGCCAAAGCCAGGCCGATGGCGCTGCCTCTCTTCAGTGGATGAATTTAACCTAGATAACTGTAACTAAGGCCTTCCAGATAGTCGATGTATCTGGCCATAGCTTCTTTGTGCCTGGCCCAGGCAATACCAGCAGCATTATATTGCGGCCCATTTACATCATCTGCTACGGCGGTGTAAGCTCCACCCATAGCTACTGGACGGGCCCCGGCGCCTAAGCGCAAGAATTGAGCGCCAGTAGTACCTGTTCCACTTGCGTAGCAAGTGGAAATGACAAATTCCAAATTCTCCCCTGCTGATCCCGATAAATCGAGATCAATACGCGGGGACAGGCAAATGACAAATAGAATAGTTATTATACTGATTAATTTGGATTTTGCCTGTCCCCGGATGGGGGAATTTTGTGCTTGGTCATTGTTCTTCATAGTTTTCCTCTATTTGATAATGGCTAATTTGCCGGTCTTGTGCTTGCTGTCACTGCTTTCGACTAAGAAGATATATAGGCCGCTGGCTACTTTCTGGCCATCTTCGTTTGCCGCGTCCCAGGCTACTTCACCAAGAGCCAGATCATCCTTCAAGGTGCGCACCAGTTCGCCGGTCAGGGTATATATCTTGACAGTTGATTCATTCATAATGTTAGTAAAGGTGATCTTAGTGTGGCCCGGTCCGCTATTGGGTTTATACGGGTTCGGATAAACTTTCACTTCATCGAGGTTTTCCAGAGCGCCAGCCGGGGAGAAAAGACGATAAATCTTGCCCGCGGCTAACTCACGGCCGGCTATTTCTACCGCTACTGTATGCTCTTGGCGATGGATCATCTGGCTGCCTGGCACTTCTTCCCAGTTAGCAGTGCTTTCATTTAATTGGTAAATGCGCAGGTTAGTTTCCTGCCAACCAGTAATATCGCTTGAATAACTCAGCTGGATAGTGATCAGTCCGCTGATCAAGTCATTGGTCTTGAATTCAACGATGATGGAATCAATCTCTTCTTCAGAGGTAAGCTTAATGGAATTGTACAATTTAGTATTAGCCGCGCTGACCAGGGAAACTTTTTCCTGTTGCGGAATGGTGATATTCAGTATCTTGTTGTGATTTTCAGGATTTTGCGGAATGATGGCTCTGGTCTGGCAATCCTGGTCCCAGGAAATAGCATCATCAGCAGTATTACTTTTAATGATATTGTGTACCGGATACACTGGCTTTTCATTGGAGAGCATGTTGGAAACAGAAGTTGAGAGTACAGACGCTTTTTTCTTGTTGGATTTCAGGGTGGCTGCTACGGCTACATAATAACCAGCGCCTTCCTGTAAACCGGAAATAACGCAGTTAGATGCCTGTGGGTCTTCCATTGGCGAATCTACTAATACCTGCACTCCTTCATCCGTGATACTGGCAAAGGACTGGGCTGCATAATATATGGAATATCCTTTAACCACGGCGCTGGAACCTGGCGCCCAGGTCACGGTAATACTGTCACCGTCATCGCTGGGAGTATCAAAAGCTTTGAAATCGGTGATTCTGATCTGTTCGCCCCGGCCTAGGGACAGAGCTTGGGAAGCATTTATCCGTCCATACCCGTAATAAATATCTTTTCCCGCAGCGCCCAAATCTTCACAAGACTGGATGATCTTTTCTTCCACTTCCAAATTGGTAAGATTGCGGTCACTGGCTATGATTAAGGCAGCCAAGCCGGAAACAAATGGGGTAGCCATGCTGGTTCCGCTGGCACGATAATACTCGCCGCCAACAATATTCGCCTCTTTATGCAACATATCCGTCCCTTTCGCCTTGAGGGATAGGATGTCTACGCCGGGGGCGGTAACATCCACATTGTTGCCGTAATTCGAAAAAGAGGCTTTCTGATCGCTGGCATTGCAAGCTGCGACTGTGATCGCTTGACTGTAGTTGCCGGGGAAGAACCTTTCAGCATTGGTGTTGTTGTTTCCGGCGGCTGCCACTATTACACAGTTATGATTATAAGCATACGTAAGGGCGTCCTGGATCAAAACAGAATTACCATAACCGCCCCAACTGATATTGATAACTCTGGCTCCATTATCAACCGCGTACTTGATCGCTTTGGCCAGCTTGTCAGAAGCTCCGGCGCCGCTGTCAGTAAGGGCTTTGACCGGCATGATCTTGGCCTGCCAGCATACTCCGGTAACACCCTGGTTGTTATTGCCGATTGCGGCAATAATACCGCTGAGATGAGTGCCATGTCCATGAGTATCCATCGGCTCATTAGAATCAGTGGTGAAGCTCCAGCCCATAGTATCATCAATGTATCCGTTATGATCGTCATCTATATCATTGCCAGGTATCTCATCAGTATTGGTCCAGATATTGGCGCTTAAATCCGAGTGAGTATAATCAACTCCGGTATCGATCACGGCTACAATGACACTAAAACTGCCGCGGGAGATGTTCCAGGCTTTTTCAGCCTGTATGCTCTTTAATCCCCATTGGTCATCATACTGCTGGCCCCAGGTACCAGAAGTATTATAGTAAGGGTCATTGGGGGTGGTGGCTACACTGTATATATAGACAGGTTCTGCGTATTCTACCAGGCCGCTGGCTTCAAAGGCGGCTAAGGTCCGCTGCAGATCTTGCTGATCCTTTAGGGAAACAGTGAACCACCGTGAAAGTCCTTCATCCAGAGGGGAATTCTGGGGACTCAATAGCTTTTGGCTTGAACCGCTACTTTGGGGGGTGGCGGAGAAAACCGGTTGCATTTCCTTGAGAATTATTGCGCTTATGGTATCAATACTTAAAGAAACGTCTTGCCTGTGGCTGGAACCACTAGCTCTTAACTTGACCAGAATCTCCCCTGTCTTCCGCGGTGGTTCATTCACTTCTTCACCGGCGGCTATAGAGAACTGTGGGCTGCTGAGCAGTTCCATGACCATTGCTATTACTATCAGTCCTCTCTTCAAGCCGTCCATCGCTGTTTCCTTCTTTCCTAAAATGAAAGCCAAGCTTTTCTGGATCTTTGATCCGAAAGCCCGGCTGGCTTGAACAGGGTTATAGCGAGCAATCTTCGGTAGCCCGGCTGGCAGGTTAACAGGATTTTGGCCTATTTTTAGCCCCTTTGGCTTTGCGTCCCCTGATTTCTCAGGGTTTGCCTTTATCGGATCTCGTATTCAGTTGTCTCTTAGCTTTCCTCCTTTTGTTTAATTTTCCCTACAAAAAACTAAGGCCGACCTGTCTCTTAATATCCGACAGCTCGGCTGGTATTGAATAAGTCTTGTTCATACTTCGGCAGCCTGCGGCTGGCTTAAATAAGCTTGGCTTATTTTTAGCCCCTTTGGCTTTGCGTCCCCTGATTTCTCAGGGTTTGCGTTTTCGGATATGCGCATTAGTTTTAAAAGAACCGTAACAAACCTACTTCAACTACCCCAATATAAACATAGCACGGGTCTGCAATTTGTCAAGCCTTTTTCGCCAAAAATTTTTCATGACCACTCCTTTGGTCTTTATGAATAGTCTCAAACTCCAGGGTTGCTCTCTCAAATTCAGCGCCGTCGTTTTGACTCCAGACTCCTGAGAGATCGCGGAATTCTCCCCTAGGATCGGAACTATTCGTTTTCTCAAGTCCCAATGATTTTTTAGTAATTTAGTATTATTTTGGGCTTTGTGCTTTGACATTTGAATTTTTTTAACAGTTTTTGAACGGTTTTATTGAGGCTCATATTGCTTTCTTTTGCTTTTTGGCGTAAAAGAGCAGCGACTTTATCTTCAAGATTATAGATGGAAATTGTTTTCATGATTTTCCTCCTGTGAATCCTCCTGTGAATTAATTATAGACAAATATCTATCGATGAGCTATAATGTAATACAGCACAATATTGGAGGTGCTAGAGGCAATTTGCTAGCATAAAAAGTATATATTTTATTGACTTAAGAGTTCATTACATGCTATAATACAATTAAATCAAGTTAGGCTCCACTTCGTTCCGCTAACTGATTATCCCCTGCTGATCCTGAATTATCGGGATCAAACACGCGGGGGTAGGCCCAGATTTCTATAAATGATTACGCCGATTACAAACTCTTGATTAAATCTGTATAATCTGATTTTTAATCTGGGTAATCAAGTATTAGGATTGAAATTCCTATACTTATATTTAGAAAGTTGGAATGTGAAAAGGATTGAAGAAGTGGGGGGAGGTGAGATAGGTAAACAGAAAAAGAATAATATTGAGAATGTAAATATGAGAAAGGGAGGCTCGCTAATAAAATCTAAATAGGAGGTAAATTGTAATGCAGAGATTGCTCGGATTAGGTTTAGCTTTATGCTTATGCTTTATATCTACGTTTGCATTTGCTGATGGGACAGAGGTCCCTTATGGCACCAGAGCGGTCACCATGGGTAAAACTTTTACCGCGATTGCCGATGATGTGTCTACGATCTATTGGAATCCCGCCGGTTTGACCCAGCTTACAGGCCAGGGCGTTGCTATTGATTATATGAATTTAAAAACGGATGAATCTTTTAAAGAAGATACTAATTATCCGTTATATTCTGCTGGGGATAATACTTTTACGGCTGCTAATAAAGCTGTAAATCTTCTAAATCCTGCCTATTATTATGCCTTAGATAAAATGACTATTGCTTTTGGCATGTATGCCATGTCCGGTTTGGCTGAGAATTTTACGCAAACTGACATAAAGATGGGATCTTATATCGGCCTTATGAATGTAGGGCCGGTTATTGGTTACAAGGTTAGCGATGATCTGTCAGTGGGCGCGGGACTCGGTCTGGTTCTGGCCAAATCTTCTTTGCAAGGTTCTCTTGATATCAATCCAGCGATTTTGCCAGCTAGGTATGAAGATTTCAGTTTAAATTCTTCAGGTACGAACTGGAATGCCAATCTTGGTGTATTATATAAAGTAAATAGCGATTTAAAAGTTGGCACTTCGTATCGCTTGCCGCAAAGGATTATTTTAAAGGGTAAATCAAAATATCTGGGAACCGAGAAAGATTTTACTACCTTTACCAATATTCCGGGTAAATTCAATCTTGGCGCTGCTTACACTTGGCCGCAGGTAAAGGGATTGATGTCTTCGATAGAAATGAGTGTTACCCAATGGAATAAAGCTTTGCTCGATGGTGATATTGATTTTGAGGACCCGGTTTTGGATAGTATTGGCGCCTTGTCCAATAGAGCAGAACTTAATGCCAGGAATAATTTATGTTTAAGTATAGGGTCTGAATATAAGATCAACGAACAACTTACTGCGCGGATTGGATTGATGAACGAAGGGCCGGAGACTATTTCTGGAGATAAAATTCAACCGGTACAGTATTTGGTGAAATTTACCGGCTATGGATTAGGGATGAGTTATGACCTTGGACAAGTGGGAATAAATTTGGGATATGTGTTTCTCCAGGGTGGAGATTTAAATAACGGCACTACCACTCTGCATCCTTGGCTTGGCAATATTAATGCTAATACAGGAACATACAAGAACTATGTTAGTATTGTAATGTTGGGTGTGGCAGTAAAACTATAGTAGCCATGAGGGGGAGAGGGATCTCCCCCTCATGATTCCGTACAAGTGAGGCTTTAATGGTAAAGATAACTATAGAAGATATAACTGGAAGCAATATCAAGAGATTGATAGTAACTGGTGTTATGGACAATGCTGATAATAATGAATTTACCAAAAGTGTGCAGGAAGAGATCAAAAAAGGTAATTACTATTTTATAGCCGATATGACCAGGGTATTATATATTAACAGTTCTGGAATACTGGATTTATTGTGCAGTAAAGAACAGCTTCAGAAATATAAAGGAGGAGTTAAGTTTTATGGATTCAGCCGGAACCTTTATGATATCCTGGAAGCGTTGGGCTTGCTGAAAATGATTGAGGTGTATGACAATTTTGAAGAGTGCCAAAAAGCAATTTATTCTTTGTTACCCGGATAGGAGTAAAATTGCCCGAGATCATCATAGATATGCCAGCCAATTTCAAGTATGTGCCCGGGGTGCGCGTTTTGGTAGCCAGGGTCTCTCAAGCTTTTGGCTTTAATGATCAGGAAGCCTGTCAAATAGAAACTATTGTGGATGAATTATGTAATAATGCTATTGAACATGGCAGCCGCGAAGAGTCTCAAATGGTGCGCATAAACTGCAAGATCGAGAATGAGGACCTAGAGATCGTAGTTATTGACAGTGGAACCAGGAAATCTTTTGATCTGGAAAAAACCATTGCCGGCAAATTAAAGCTTATGGAGCAAGAGGAGCAAGAAGGCCGGGTGGGTGAAAGGCGCGGCCGCGGATTGGTAATTGTTAAGAAAATGTCTGATCACTTGAGTGTGGATTTGAGCGATCAAAAGACTGCGATCAGGGTAAGAAAAAGGAAAGCTGGCAGTCTATAAATCAAAAGCAGGGAGATGGATATGGAACAGGCCTTGAAAATGAATCTTAAGGAATTACCGGGCCAGGAAAAAATAAAAATAGTAGAGATAGAAGGAGCTATTGACAGTACCACAGTTATTGAATTTGATAAAAAAATGAACGAAATAATGTCCGCCATACACCAGCCCGGTATAGCTATGATTATGGACTTTAGCAAATTGAACTATATTAATAGTACCGGACTAACCAAACTTATGGGATGTTATACGGGCATGATTCGCCGGTCCGGAGTTTTAAAAATTGCCAACAGCGCCAAGAATATACAAGAAATACTCAATGTCGTGGGAGCGGCGAAATTAATAAAAATATATGCCACTATGGATGAAGCTTTGAAACCGTGAAATATAAAATAATTAGAGGCCTCTAATGAGCGAAATGCAAATTGTAATTCCAGCTGATTTTTGTTTTATGCCTGGAGTGAGAGCGTGTATCTCTCGGATCTGCGCGGGGCTGGGGTTTGACGATCACGAAGCCTATCAAATAGAAACCGTAGTGGATGAAATTTGCAATAACGCTGTTGAACACGGCAGTAAAACCAGTCAGGATATAGTAGTGATAGGATGTTCTGTTTCTGCCGGCAGGATTGATTTTCATATTACTGATTCAGGAAATAAGGAATTCAGAGCTAACGAAGTATTTGAAAATAATAAGAGAAGGATTGAGCAAGGATGGGACTTGGAAGAAATGAACCAGCGTGGCCGGGGGTTGTTTATTATTCAACGTATGATAGACGGTATGACTATAGAAAAAGCGGGCCAGGGCGTTAAGGTTAGCCTATACAAAATACATCATGAAGAGCCCGCAGAAATGAAATATGTTTTCCCGGATATTAAATTATAAGGAAAGGATAATACTATGGAGAAAGTGTTAAAAATCGATATTTTAGATGTAGTATCCTGTAGTGATACTAAAATAATTAAAGTGAGCGGTGAATTGGTTATGAGCAATAGTAATAATTTCAAAGTAACGGCCGAAGGGCTAGTGGAAAAAGGGATTGTTTATTTGATTATTGACCTGTCCAATTTAATATTTATTGATAGTATAGGCACTCTTAACCTTATTAATATTCATATTAAAACTAGACGGCGTGGCGGCAATATGTGCTTGTTTGGCGTTAATAATAATATTAAGGAGGTTTTTGATACTGTCGGGCTGGCGAAGTTAGTGTCATTATATAATGATATGAGCGAAGCCATTACCGCTATTAAAAAGAAAAAAATAGGGTAAAACAAAGAGAGGTCTATGAGAGAAAAAAGAAGTTACGTAAGATTAAATATACCTATGGAGATTGTCTGCTCGTTTCAGGAAAATAAGGAAGATAATATTTATGCGATTGGCCAGGATATCAGCCTGGGTGGAGTGAGGATATTAATTGATCGGAAGCTTGGCGTGGGAGCCATATTGGAGCTGAATATGACCATGCCCTTTTTTTTTGCGGAGCCAATTATTGTTTTTGCCGAAGTAGTATGGCAGCAAGCTAAAACCAGAGAAACCAGCGCTCATTATGAAACCGGCTTACGATTTATCAAAATAAATATACAAAATAAAAAGAAGATTAAAGGAGTGTTAATCAGCGCGGTCAGGGAAATTCTGAAAAAACTTGACCGGGCAGTAATAGATGAAAAACAAGAGTAATGATATCTATTGAAAATCGCAAATTTGAAAGATATGTTATCACTTTTCCGGTAGAATTTTTCTGGAAATCGTCACCCGGGAAGGTTGTTGCCGGGCAGGTCATTAATATCAGCCTAGGCGGAGTGCAGATATTTGTTAAAGGAACATTGGAAGAAAGATACGATAGAATATTAACTACTCTGTTCTTGCCGAATAAGGAGATTATCAGGCAGGTAGAAGCGCAATTAGTGTATTTTAAGCTTGCTTTTGAAGGAGTATTAATAGGTTTAATGCTCCTAAATATGAGCCCGGATAAATATGGATTATTTAAATCTTTTATACAGAGTTTGGGGAATAAGTAGGGCCTGCTGAAAAATTCAGCATACCTTGATGATTAGGAATTTCAAACCTAAGCCTGATTACACGGATTTCCAAAAGATTACATCGATTACCAGCCTAGTCGCTGATAAAAATCTAGGCCTGTCCCCCCTGCCAGTCCCGAAAAGTCGGGACTAGGGGGGATAATCTCTGTAATAATCAACAAGTTCCCGCAGGATTGACTTATGACTTATATTAAACTTTCCCGGCGGTACGAGCTCAATGAGTGCGTGAGCCAGGATGGGTTATACGCAAGCTACAGAGCGGAAGACGTGAAAGAGAAGAAAGCCGTGTTGGTGAGCATCTTGAGCGCAGCGGCGCAGAATCGGTCGCCGGAGACGCTGTTGCGGTATCGGCAGGTGGCGGAGAAGCTCACCGGGCTGAAAGCGGCAGGCCTGCAGGAAGTGCTGGTGGCCGGGCAAGACGAAGAAGGCCGGGACTA
>JACRDM010000002.1 GCA_016218565.1 Elusimicrobiota bacterium
AATAAAGCCGCGGGATTCGCCGTTATCAGGATAAGCAACGAATTTAGCGGCGGCTCCTCCAGGGTTTTCAAGAGACCATTAGCCGCGTCCCGGGTCAGGGTATGCGCATCGTCGATAATATAAACTTTTTTATCAGCTTCCACCGGGCGCAGGGAAATATTCGCTTGCAATTGAAAAATCTGTTCGATTTTAAGGTTTTTGGCCTTTTCTTCCCTGGTGATAACTTTTACTTCCCAGTGGTTCAGAGCCGCTATTTTGCGGCAACTGGCACATTTCTGACAAGGCCCTTGGTTAGTGAACCCCGTTAGAAAGGATGGGGTTTTTACCCGGCCCTGGCTATCAGGAATTAGAACTTTATTTTTATCACCCCCGCCATAAATAGCGGGGCTTTCTAACGGGGTGAATTGGCGGCAATTCAAGGCCTGGGCCAGGCGCAAAGCCACTAGTTTCTTGCCAATACCATCCGGGCCGCTGAAGAGAAAAGATGACGCCACATGTTTACTTTTTACCGCCTGGTCCAGTCGGGCGATAATATCTTTATGTCCAATTATTTCATTGCTGTTCATTAGCCTATTTTCTTTTTTATAATAAGCAGTATTTGCTGGTGAATATGGTCAATGGTGTGGTTAACTGAGATTTTTATAATTCGCCGTGGTTCCTGCTCTGCCAAAGCCAGATACCCCTGACGCACCCGTTTATGGAAGCTTAGCTTTTCCAGTTCAAACCGGTCTTTTACACCTTTGGCTTCTAGTACTTTTTTTAAACCCCTCGCGGGCGGAATATCCAGCAAAAAAGTCAGATCAGGAGTTAACCCGCCAGCGGCCAGCCGGTTCATTTTTTTAATTAAACCCAGGTCAACTCCCCGTCCATATCCCTGATAAGCTACGGTGGCATCGCTAAATCTTTCACCCACCACTAGCTGGCCCTGTGCCAGGGCCGGCTTAATAATCTGCTGTACATGCTGCGCCCGGCTGGCCCAGTAGAGGAAGAGTTCAGCTTCAGGCACGATCTGATTGTGGGGGGACAAGAGCAGCCGGCGGATACTTTCCGCGACCCGGTCACCGCCTGGTTCACGGGTAAGCAATACCTTGAACCCGGCTTTTTTTAAAAACCTGATTAATAAAAGGGCTTGAGTGCTTTTGCCGCTGCCATCAGGCCCTTCCAGGGTGATAAATAGTCCTGGTTGACTCATTTTTCTACTCATTCCTTAAATGGGTATAGCTTCCCAGGGTAATTTTTTGTCCATTTTTCTCAACCACTAATTTAATATAGACGCTGCGCAAGTCTTCACTTGGCGGGATAGTGGTGGAATTCCATTTAGCAAAAAACAATTCCGTCACATTAGGAATCACGACGGTAGCTACGCCGTTAAGCTGCCGCATCAGCTGGCCATTGCTCAGGTAATATATATGGGTATTGATCCCCGCGTCTTTGGTTACCTGGAAGGTGATCTTGCTGCTGGCAGGTACGGCTGCCAAATCAATTACCACGGTCACGGCCGAAGCTCCTAGTGCTGCCCTGGTCATCTCATCCATCGCGATGCGGGCATTTTGCTGGATCTCCAGCATGGCATAATTTGTCTGCCAACTCTTGATGGTGTTCTCAAAGAATCTGCCGCCCATAGCTATGAATAAGAGCATGATCGCTACCGCGATGACTATTTCTATCAGCGTGAAACCCTGTCGGCTCGAGTTTTTCATAACATTATACCTAATTTTTCACTTCCTGCCAAGTGATTATTTTAAAAGGGTAGACATTATTAGCTTGATCCACTGCCGCCGCGCTATAGGCTATATCTGCCGTGCCAAATATGCCGGTCACGTCAGCCATAGACTGGGACAGTATTGAACCCGCAATGAGCGCATTGCCGGTCATTTTAAAAGTACCTACGACATAAATTACGCCGGTGAAGTCTCCGCCGCTCATATCAAAATTACCATTGACTATAAGAATGCCTGTGCCATGCCAGTCACTGCTAGTGGCTTTTAAATCCCCATCGACCCAGGTGATACCAGTGCAGGCAGGATTATTACCCGGATTGGTGTACTTGGTAGTGGCAAATCCTTGCATTTGCGCCAGGGTCAAGCCAAAAATATCTTCAAAAGCAGGGAAAGGAGCATTCCCAGTAGCTGGGGTACCAGTCACTGTAGCTCCCCCAACTGTATTCACAGAACAACCAACTGGTACTAATACTCCTGTTAAGGTGGTCCCGGCGATACTGGCATTGCCACCCATATTTACATTACCGCCGCAGGCCAAAGCGCTATTTACAGTGACCCCGCCTGGCAATCTTTCACACAGAACCTTTATTTTCCTCTGGTACGAGCCCCTCTGCCCGGTGGAGATAATCTCACGTTGGTCAGGCCTACCGGCCGGAGTAGCTACGGTAATAGTATATTTGCCGTGGCCTAAAGCAATATTTGATTCTCCAGCATATCCACTGGTCCGGTTTATTTCCCATAAGGCTTTTTCCACTCCGCCATCAGCAATATAAAGAGCCTCATTTTGCTTGTTGCTTTTGACTGTCTTACTGGTTTCATTTTCACTTAAAAAAACCACACTGGTCCCAATAATAAAAATTACAAATATCACTACTATGGCCATAATCATGGCGTTTCCCTGTTCTTTTCTTCCATAGGACTTCTTAAATAAAATGACTACTCCGGCAATGAGCAAAAAAACTAAAATAATCCCGGCTAATATATTGATTAAACTATTTCCCGTTCCTGCGGCTTGAAAAGCTTTGAAACGCGCTTCTTTTGCCTCGCTGGTCATTGGTATTTCTTGCCCGCTATTATTCACCGCGCCTGAAAAAGCCTCTACTGCTGGAATTTTGACTCCTCCTAGGGCAGTTCTGGCCGCCAGCTCATTCTTCGTTGGCAGGGGCAGAGATTTAGGTAATGGTTTTGAAATCCGGGGTTGGCTAAGCATCTTTTTTTCAGTGACTATCTGTTTCTGCAAAGCTTTTTCCTGGTTGATGGTCTGGGTCAGATCCGCTCCGGCAGTCGGGGCTACTTCGCGGAGAGCAAAAAGAGGCAGGGAGCTAAATAGCAGCAGTAATACTAGGCTTATACTGAATATAATTTTTTTTAGCTTATTCATAATTCTCTCCCCTCTCTAGTGCACCTGTTGCCAGGATACCAGATATACGCCGCGTACCCGGGGTAAACCCAGATCAATGAACCGGCTCGGGTCGCTATTATACCGGCTATGGGCACGTTCATCATAGTTGAAGGTAAGCCCATTGCGATAAATTATCGCTTCATCCTTGGAAATCACTGACCCGTTAAACTGCACTGCATTACCGGTGCGTCCAGCCCAGGCATGGTTGGTATAATAGATTCCTTCTATTTTTGAAGGACTGTTACTAGCTAAATTACTGAAATTAGTCGTTCCAGTAGGAACATTGGCAAAATTAGTGATTGGGACCTGTGTCTCTACATCACTCCAGTTATAGTTATTATCATGTACTCCATCGCCATCAATATCTTCATAAGCCGGGTCCCAAAATCCGTCATTTTCTCCAGTATCACCGGTATCTGGAATACCATCCAGGCCAACATCTTCATCACCCATACTAAAAAGATACTGATTTGAATACCATCGATCGCTGCCGGTATATCCGTAATGCGGATCTTTGGTATAATCGCCTAGGATTATACTCCCTTTAGCAGCATAGGCAACCAGATCTTTATCATGCTGAGCCTCTACCCACTGGTCCTTGGTTTGGCCCAGTGCCGGTCGCGGAGAATTAGGGCAATTTTTATATTCCAGATTATCAGCGACATAGATATTCCGCCCGGCATAGATGGTTCCTTGGCCGGTAATTTTTCCTTTGATCACCAAATCTCCGCGCACTACTACGGTCCCATCTATTTGAATAGGATTGGCAGAGGTGCCAACCAGGACAATGTTGCCGCTTTCACCAGCATCATCGCCAAACACTTTATCTATCATTGTGGCCCCGTTTATTACGACCGTGCCGCTGGAAACAAAGGCTTTTTGCTCATAGTAATCCAGGATTTGCAGGTTCGGCATTGGCACTTTTTCGGCAAACTCATGCTGGTGACCTGCCTCCCCCCCAATACCCCTGATGGGGGTTCCATGGTCATCAATTTCCTCGCCAGCGTAAATATCTCCTTCTACTTTAGGGCCATCCACAAAATCAAATCTTCCGTTTGACCGGATATCCCCGCAGGCCGTAATATCATGTCCCCAGTACCAACCCCAATTATTAATGAAATAGCAATAATCAAAAACCTGGGAGACCGGGTCTTTTTCTACCACCGCTTTTATTTTCTTGGTCACTTGCACATTACTGGCATTGATCCAGCCGGTGGAGAGCAGTTCGTATCGGCTATTGCCTAAATTAGTAACGCTCACGTTAAAAACGCCATTTCCCAGAGCAGTATTATTCTCTCCGCCATAACTATCGCTCTGGACAAATTCCCAGATCGCCTTTTCCACGCCGGCGTCGGCAATAAACAAGCCTTCATTTGAGCGCCGGCTCTTGATCGATTTCTGGCTTTCGTTTTGGCCTAAAAAGACCACCGTAGCGCCGGTAAAAAAGATCATAAATAATATCCCCAGGAGAGCCACGGTAGCAAATCCACGCTGAGGTGCTAAACAGACAAAAAGATTAGTATTCATAGAGGACCTCTCCTTCATCACACTCCCCGCGCCACCAGGCTTGTATAATCAACCTCGCGCACTTTCCCGCGCTCATTCCAGGAAACTTTAACCTCTGTTTTCTTGAGCCCTTCATCTGTGGCTGAGATGGTTAATATTCCGCCTACATTTTTCATATATGATATTTTTACCTGCCGGGTAAACATCAAAATACCCTTTTGGGACAGGGCTTGCGATACGTCTACAGCCCAGACATCCGGGGTCCAGGGTCCATCAGGTAAAGAATCGTAGTCCCGATTTTTTAAATCCTCCATTTTAGCCCGGGCAAAATTGCTGGCCAGGGTTTCAAACTCACTGGCCTTGGCAGACATGGTCACTGAGCCAAAAAGCCGGGCCAAAATGATCATGGCATAACCCAGGATCAAGATCCCGAGACATATTTCCAGCAGGGTAAAACCAGCTTTTTTATTCAGTTTTTTCCCAGGCCATAATCTTTTCATGCTCATTTCTCCCTACTATAAATATACCACTAAAAACAGAGTACTTCAACCGTTCTTATTTATTTTAAGTATAAGGAATTTCAATCCTAAACTACCAGGCACACCATTCCTATTACTAGATTATAACATATTTATGGTTAAAAAACTTGCTTTTTTTTACGGTTTGGAGTATATTTAGCTTTCACTGAAAATCAGTAAAAACTTGATTGCCCAGATAAATTCGAAAAGGGAGGAATTGAAATATGCTCAAAGCAATACGTAAAAACACCAAGGTTTTCCTGTGGTTTGCGGTTAGTATTTTTATTCTGGCTACTTTTGTGGGGTTAGGGAGTTATTTTTTCACCCGCACTTCCAATGTGGTAGCCAAGGTTAACGGACAAAATATCAGCTATGAGGAGTTCAATGCCGTTTTTTTACAGCGGTTAGACAATTATCGTAATATGTACCATATTGATATTAATGAAGAAATTGCTAATAACCTGAAAAAAATGGTAATAACTGATCTTATCAGTAAAAAATTACAGCTGCAGGAAGCCAAAAAAATGAAGCTTAAGGTCACCAATGAAGAATTGAGCTCCTACATTCAGAAGTTCCCCTATTTCCAGAAAGACGGCCAGTTTAACCAGCAAAATTACCTGAATATCCTTAAAATGCAGCTGCATGTTACTCCGGCTGTATTTGAAAAAGAGGTAAGAGAAAATCTGATAATCAGCCATTTGCAGGAAAAAGTAAGCGCCGGAGTTACGGTAACCGATAAAGAAGTAGAAGATGAGCTGGCAAAACGCCTGAAAGATAAGAAACCCGCCCTGAAACCAGAAGACCTGCCTAAAGAAAAGGAAAACATTAAACAAACCTTATGGCCGCAGAAAAGAAAGCAGCTTTTTGACGATTGGTATAAACAGCGGGAAGCGAGCGCAAAAATTGAAAATAATCTGGCCCAGATGGAGAAACAAATGGGTGGGAGTAGCCAGTCAGAGCCAGAGCAGTAAAAGAACAGTCAAAACGAGAAGCAGTTAGCCAGTAGCCTGGTTAACTGCTTTATCTTTTACTGGCAACTGTTTTTCGCTTTTACTATTCAACTGCTTAAGCATTCGCTTAAGCAGTTGAATTGGCAATCCAACCACATTATAATAGCAACCATCAATCTTTTCAATGAAGGCATCTTTTTCTTCCTGCACCGCATAAGCGCCTGCTTTATCCAAATGACGCCTAGAATGAAATTCTATTTCTGCCGGGCTTAAATTTTTCATCTTAACTCTGGTTTTTTCATAATCCACGATCCTTTTACCAGTGAGCGTATCGATCACCGCCACACCGGTATATACATAATGAATACTGGCGCTTAACTTGTTCAATATCTCCCTGGCGTGAAGCAAATCCCGCGGCTTGCCCAGGATCTCGCCTCTTCTCACTACCATGGTATCTGCTCCGATAACTATCCGCTTTTTCCCCTGGAACTGCCGCGCAATATCATCAGCTTTTTGCAGAGCTAATTTTTTAACGAGCTGCGACGGGGTAAAAGCAGGATTAACCTGTTCCTGGATAGCGCTGGGAATTATTTTAAACTTAAGGCCCATTTCCTGAAGCAATTGTTTGCGGCGGGGTGAAGCGCTGGCCAGAATATAGCGGCAAGGCTGGGATTTCATCAGATGATAGTCCGGTTCTTAATGCGGTTTATTTTTTCCATGTACTTTTCATAGAATATCAGGTTCTTGGTATCAGCCATGTGTTTGGCGATGGCGATCAAGCCTTGCGTATATTCGGCCGCATTATCTATCTCATTATTGGCAAGGAATTCTTCTATTTTCAGATCGGTGCGTTCTTCTTCTTCATTAGTCTTGGTTTTTTCCCCGGCCAGCAGATCAACGTGGATAATATCCTTAAACTCAGGCCTTTTGAATTCCCCGATATTAAAATATTCCCGCTGAAAAACAAGGTAAATAACGGCAAAAAAAGTGACCCCTCTGATCCAGGGCTCGGCGGTGACCAGCGTAATAAGGTTCAGGATTAATAGGCCAATAAAAGCCCACTTTTTCAGAAAATACAAACCCGTTATGAACACGCAATAGATGATGGAAAAAATAAAAAGCCGGATATTATATAGAAGTAAAAAAACCTTTGTGCCTGACAGCGTTGCCGGAACCAGGTCAAATATTTTGGTATATCCCAGCACATCGCCCCGGTACACCAGCCAAAGGGACAAGGCCAGGTAAAGGACCACCAGGATATCAATGGTGAGCGGAACTAGCTGTAGTTTATGGCGCGTCATTACTCGTTGACCCCAAATTTCTTTTTATCCCGGCAGCGTTCCCGCACTGTTTCTGAAGTGATCTCTCTGCGTCGCAGTAACTGTTCCAAAGAAGAATCAATAGTATGCATTCCGTAAGCGCCTCCGGTCTGGATGACCAGCGGAATTTGCTCTAGCCGTTGCTCGCGGATCAAATTACGCACCGCCGGCGTGATCACTAGGATCTCAGTGGCCAATACCCGCTGCCATGGTTTATCAGAATGCGGCAGCAGCATCTGATAAATCAAACCTTGTAATGTTTCAGATAATTGCATCCGGGCCTGCTTTTGCTGTTCGACCGGGAACATATTAACGATTTGACTGATCGCCTGCACTGAATCATAAGCCGGTAAAGTAGCCAGAATTAAATGCCCAGTTTCTGCGGCAGAAAGCGCGGTAGCCATGGTTTCTGCATCTCTGAGCTCGCCGATTACGATCACATCCGGATCCTGGCGCAAAGCATGCTTCAGGGCGATAGGGAATGATTTAGTATCCAAGCCTACTTCTCTCTGCTTGACTATGCCTTTTTTAAAATCATGGACATATTCGATAGGATCTTCCAGGGTTATAATGACGCAGGAACGCTCGTTATTGATCAGATCAACCATCCCAGCCAGAGTCGTAGTTTTGCCGGAATTAGTAGCGCCAGTCACAATCACTAAGCCACTATGCTTACGAGATAGATCGGCAGCTACCAGTGGCAAGCCAAGTTCAGCCAGTGTCCGGATATGGGATTCAATCCGCCGGAAAGTAATTTCTACGTTCCCTCTTTGCACGTGAACATTATAACGGAACCGGACTATTAGAGATAAAGCAAAGGAAGAATCCAATTCCAGACGCTTTTCAAAGACTGCTTTCTGGTCTTCAGAAAGAATACTGTAGATCATTTTCTTAAGTATGATGCCGGTAAGTATTTCATAGTTGGCCAACGGCTTAAGATTGCCTCCTAATCTGATATGCGGTTTATGGCCGGCTGACAGGTGCAGATCGCTGGCCCCTTCTTCCAGGGTAGTCTCAAGCAGTCGAATAATTTCGCTGCGCTCCAAAAAGGTTAGGACTTGTTTGCGGCCCACCTCTTCCATCTGGTCAAATTCCAACGCCGCTTGTTTATCATCGTAATCCAGCCTGGTCACTACTCCCCAGCAGCGGACAGTATCCATGAGTGTCGGCAAAGACACCTCAAACCTGATACGGTCGCCGATACTAATGCCTTCCGGCGAATCAAAGAGAATGTTGTCCGCGGAGATTTCCAGTATTTTCCCTTCCTTGATAATCTCTACCTGCCCGCTATGAACATAATATTTAAATGGAATATTGATTCTCAGCCGCGTGGTCTTGCGCTTTTCATGCTTTTCCTGAGATTGGCTCATGCTCACCTCCTTTTTTTTATAGTGCGAGTTAGAACGAAAAGCCGTAAATACGAGGAGCAGTGGCCAGTAAGAACGAGGAACGGTAAGAGCTAATCTTTATTCGTTACTGGCGACTATCTTTCGTTATTATTGCCTTTCGCATTTACTGTTCTTCGTCTTAACTACTCCTGGCTTTTACTGTTTTCAACCAATAGGTATTCCCTTTTTTGATCAGGCCCCTGGAGACATGCTGACGGCCCTGATTATCAATGATAATACTCTCAATTTTTGGCTGCGTGGCAGTGAGCTTTAAACCCTTTTCCGGACCAGCGACAAAAATACCTTTAGCTAAAGCTACGGCGGCGGCGGCCGTCGGCGCAATTACAGTCACGCTTTGGCACTGGTCAGCCGGGTAACCGGAGCCTGGGTTTAATATATGATGATACCGTTTCCCTTCTTTGATGAAATACCGCTCATAATCACCGCTGGTAACTACGGCTCCGCTCTTTACTATGATGGCGGCCAGGATCTCATTGCCCCGGGGATTTTTCAAACCAATGCGCCATTCTTTATTACCGACCACCCGGATATCGCCACCGGCATTGATCAAAGCTGTATGAATACCCTGTCTTATTAAAACTTCAAGGGCCTGGTCCACGGCATACCCTTTGGCAATGCCGCCTAAATCAATATCAATGCCTTCTTTTATCACAATTTTAATTTTTTGGGAATCAATATTTATTTTTTTATAGCCAACATTTTTTAGCGCTTGCCTGATTTGCCGTGTTGTCGGCACCCGCGGAGACTGAGCTTTAAAATCCCACAAATTCATTAATGGACCCACTGTAATATCAAATCCGCCATTGGTAACCTGGCTGATCTCCACAGCTTTGAGAATAAGAGCGTATAGTTCTTTATCCGCGGAATAACCTTGCCTGTTCAACTGTGAAAGAGCGCTATTCCGGTCAAAATGAGACATTAGCTTTTCAATACGTTTGATTTCGCGGAAAGCGTCTTCCAGGGCTATTTCCGCCTGGCGGGGATCAGGATCTATAATTTTTATCTCTACCACGGTGCCCAGCATCACCCTGGCGCCGTACACTTCCGCTGGCGGCTGCGCACAGCCGGTAATTAATAATAGCAATAGTAAAACAATACTTTTGATTTTTGATTTTAAATTTTTGATTTTTCTCTTATGGCATGACATTTACTTTATTCCCGCATTTAGTACAGCGACTCTCTTTCAGGCCCTTGACCGTGGTACGATACCCTTGCCGGATGATCAATAATTCCTGGCAATATGGGCAGTAGGTTTTTGTTTCCCGTTCTTCAAATACATTGCCGAGATAAACATATTTTAATTTTTTGCTGGCAATGTTCCGAGCTTTTTGCAGCGTAGCCAGGGGAGTGGAGTCAGCGGTCATCTTATAGCAGGGAAAGTAACGGGAAAAATGTAATGGAGTTTCTTCTCCCAGCGAATAAACCCAGTCAGTCAAGTCTTCCAATTCTTCTGGTGAATCATTGAGATGAGGAATGATCAGCGTGGTTAATTCAATATGAATTTTTTTGCGCACGCAGGTTTCTACGGTGCGCAATACCGGGGCCAGGCGCCCGCCGCACATTTTTTTATAGAAATCATCGCGGCCTGATTTAACATCTATATTGAGAGCGTCAATAAACGGCAGCAACCTAAGCAGCGGACCTTCTTGAATGTAACCATTAGTCACCAAGACATTCTTTAAGCCGTATTTTTGCGCTTTCTCAGCGCATTCCAGGACAAATTCATAATTAACCAGCGGCTCATTATACGTATAGGCTACGCCGATGCTATTATATTGCCTGGCCAGCCGCACAATATCATCACTGGAGATCTCCCGTAACGGCAATTCAGCCGGTTTCTTTTGGGATATTTCCCAATTCTGGCAAAACTGGCAATGGAAGTTGCAGCCAGCCGTACCAATGGAAAAAATATCGCGGCCCGGGTAAAAATGATAGAGCGGCTTTTTTTCGATAGGATCGAGATTGACTGAGACCACTAGCTCATAGGCCAAAGCATATACTTTACCGGCAATGTTCTGCCTTATACCGCAGTTGCCGGTCTGCTCCGGTCCAAGCACGCATAAAAAAGGGCATAGTTGACACTGCGCCACTTTTTTATTTTCATTAATAACCGCATAGTAAAGCGCTTCTTTCATTGAAGCTCACAAACAACTCTGTAAAGTATACCTCATTATTGATCTTTTTTATCCGCCGGCTTTGTTTTCACCGAATCCGCAATCCAGTTAAGGTATTCGGCGCTACCGTCAATAATTGGCCAGGCTATTATCTCCGGGACTTTATAACTGTGAAGTTTTTTGACTTTGACCATAAGTTCCTGCATTTTCGCCGCGATGGTTTTGGCGATCAAGACTATCTCGCTGGCCCGGTCAATTTTTTTCTGCCACCAGAAAATAGACTCAGAATGCAACAAAATATTGACCCCAGCTACCAGCTTTCCTTTGACTAAAGCCTGGGCTATCTCGTTAGCTTCATCATAATGAGCGCAAGTAACAAAAACCATAATAAACTTTTGCGTATTTTTCACCCAGCTCCCCTTTCTTGCCGCAGCTAGCACATCCTACCACTTTATCACTTTATCACTGTTTCTAAACTATATTTTGCACTTGTTCTCTCAGTTTTTCCAGTTCGCCTTTGACTTGAATAACTTTCTGACTGATCACAATTTCGTCGACTTTCGAGCCTATAGTATTGATCTCGCGATTCATTTCCTGCAGGGTAAAGTCAAGCTCGCGCCCTACAGGAACAACTTTTTTGATGATCTGGCCAAACTGTTTGAGATGGCTATGCAGACGGACAATTTCTTCCGTAATATCCACTTTTTCAGCGTAAAAAGCCACTTCCTGCATAATCTGGTTATTGTCTACCACTTGCCCTTTAAGCAATCCTTTGATCCTATCTTCAAAGCTCTGGCGGTATTTTTGTATCACCTGGGGAGTCATTTGCTCTATTTCAGACACTACGCCGCTAATCACATCCAGGCGGTCAATAAAATCGTTTTCGATTGCCTTCCCTTCCCGGTGACGGATCATTTTGACGTTATTGACACTTTGAAAAATGGCTTTTTTCAGGTCCGGCACAACTTTCATCAGATTGACCGGCGTTTCTTCCACCTGGATAATATCAGGAACTTTGCTTAAGAGAAATTCCAAACTGATATTAGCCGGCATATCCAGTTCCTTGGCCATTTTAATGAGCACTGAGGTATAGGCTTGCGCTAAATCTTTATTGACCTTGAACAGTATTTTCTTAAGAGTGGTTTTCGATTCCAGGGTTATATTGATATCAATATGGCCGCGTTTCAGTTTTTCCTGGATGATCTTGCGCACTTCATCCTCCAGCGGCAAAAGCAAGGTTGGCATTTTCAAGCCGATCTCACAATACCGGTGATTGGTACAGCGGATCTCAGCCCTGATGCCGCCTTCTTCTCCTCTGCCATAGCCAGTCATGCTTTCCATAATACGACCTCTTAGGAAATAATTACCAATGACAAAATTCAAAGTACAAAATAAACTAAAAGCTCAAATTATAAATTTTAATAGTAATTTTGTAACCGTTTGATAGTGGCGCTTATTTTGGATTTTGAGCTTTGTCATTTAAATTTCGGCGCTGGCTTTCCTTATCCAGATAATCGTTTTGGTAGGGCATTTCTCCACGCATTTGCCGCAGCCGGTACATTTGGCATAGTCGATCACCGCCAGGTTGTCTTTTAAAATAATGGCGTTAGCTGGACATATTTTAACACAAGCGCTACAGGTAATGCAACCCACTTTGCAAATATTTCTTACTTCCCTACCTTTGTCCAGGTTTTTACAGGTCACGCATACTGCATGTTCGCGCGAGATAAGACCGATGACATTTTTGGGGCAGGTTTTAAAACAAAGGCCACAGCCAGTGCATTTTGATAGATTGATCACCGGCGGATTTCCCGGTAGCCAGTCAATGGCGCCAAAAGGGCAGACCTTGACACACGAACCAAGGCCTAAACAACCATAGATACATCCTTTGTGTCCCCCTGATAAAGTTATGGCTGCCCGGCAATCATATATACCATCATAAATATATTTATCAGTACAATTCTCACGGTCACCGCGGCAAAATACCGCAGCCATCTCCGCCACTTTTTCTTCCACATCTACACCCAGAATATGGCCAATGGCCTTAGTGGTCTTATAGCCACCCACACTGCATTTGTTAGCCTCTGCGTTCCCCAAAGACAGGGCTTCAGCATAACCAAGACAGCCGGCAAAACCGCAAGCGCCGCAATTTGCCCCTGGCAATGCTTTCAGCAATTCTTCCTGTTTGGGATCCAGATGCACCATAAACTTCTGACCAGCAAAAGCCAGGCCCATCCCGAGTACTAATCCCAAACCACCTAATGTTAACAAAGCGATAAACAACTTAACCACCCTCCAAGTTAAAGCGATGATATGATGATAAGATGACAGGTAAATACAAGAAAGTTTCTACTATCGTATCAGCGTATTATCGTATCATCGCCCTTCTATCTTATAAACCAAATAGTCCTTTAAATCCAAGAAACGCCAACGACATGAGACTGGCGGTAAAAAAAGCGATCGGATAACCCTGCAAGGCTTTGGGCACCGGCGCTAACGCCATCCTCTCCCTGATACCGGCAAATAAAATAATAGCCAGGGTATAACCGGCAGACACGCCGAAAGTATAGACCAGGCTTTGCCTGAAATTGTAATTATAATCAATATTCAGAAAAGCTACTGCCAGTACCGCACAATTTGTGGTAATGAGCGGGAGGTAAATGCCCATGGCCCGGTAGAGCCTCGGCACATATTTTTTTAAGTACATCTCTTCTAACTGTACCAGTCCGGCGATGGTCAGGATAAAGGAAGCGGTGCGCAGGTACACCAGGTCAAAAGGCACCAGCAGGAAATAATAGATCAGCCAACTCACGGCTGAAGCCATCATCATCACAAAGATCACGGCCAGGCCCATCCCGATAGAAGTTTCCATCTGGTTGGATACGCCAAAGAATGAACATAAGGCGATAAACCTGATGAGCAGAATATTATTGATCAATAAAGAAGCGATCAAGATACCAAAAAGACTCGTAGAATCCATGATTATTATTCCTTTACCCTGTTAGAAAGAAGAAGTTTCTAACGGTAATATTTAACGCTAAACTCTTTCTTCAAGCTTGTGTCTTTCTAACGAGGGTTTACTTTATTCTGAAAATAATGCAAGAAAGCCATTAATACGCCGATAGTGATAAATCCGCCGGGGGGCAGGATCATGATCTTCGCGGGCTGGAAACCCTGACTAAAAATAGCTTTACCGAAAATCGTACCATTGCCGATTATTTCCCTAATAGCGCCTATCACCGTAATAACCAGGGTAAATCCCAAGCCCATACCGAAACCATCCAGGGTGGAAGACCAGACCCTGTTCTTATAGGCAAAAGCCTCAGCCCGGCCCAGAATAATGCAATTAACCACGATCAAAGGCACAAAAACACCAAGCTGTTTATACAACGCCGGATAATAAGCCTGCATTACATAGTCAGTGATAGTGACAAAAGTGGAAATAATAATAATAAAAATCGGGATGCGGATCTGGTCAGGGGTATATTTCCTGACCATGGCAATGACCAGGTTAGAGCAGATCAACACAAAGCTGGCGGCAATACCCATGCCGAAACCATTCACCGCTGTACTGGAAACAGCCAGGGTCGGGCAAAGCCCGATCATGAGCACTAGTACCGGGTTTTCTTTTATAAGGCCGCTGAGAAAATCATTTTTTAGACTCATTGGATTTCTGCCCTTCGTAGAATTTCAACACTTTATCCACCGCGGCCTGTACTCCTTTGGCCACTGCCCGGGAGGAAATCGTAGCCGCGGTGATCGCTTCAATAGCGCCGCCGTCTTTCTTCAAAGCTAATTCCTGGTCTTGTTTACCGGCAAACTGTTCATAAAATTTTGGTTCGGTTGTTTTGGTCCCCAAACCAGGAGTTTCATTCTGGTTCATGATCTTGATCGCTGACACTTTGCCTTCCCTAGTGACCCCGACCAGCATTTCTATAGGCCCGCCATACCCTGCCGGAGCAGCTTTCATGGCAACGCCTAATTCTTTCTGATTCTGATCAAACACTACTTTAAAATTTTCTTTATCTTTGATTACTATTTTTATTTCCGCAGCTTGCGGAAAGACGCTTTGGATGGCTTCTTTTTCCGTTTCAATTTTGCGCTGTTCTATCACTGGTTTGGTTTTGGCATACGTATAGGCCAGCGCCGCGGCCGCTAGGCTGCACACCAGCATCAGTAATAAACCGAATTTTACGAGCTGTTTAAGATCCATTATTTCACCCCAAACTTCTGCGGCCTGGTATATTTATCGATCAAAGGAGTAAGCATATTAAAGATCAAAATAGAATAACAAACCCCTTCCGGGAACCCGCCCTTATAGCGGATCAATATCGTGAGAATACCGCCACCGCAGCCAAAAATAATTTTCCCTTGGCCGGTCATGGGGCTGGTCACCATATCAGTGGCCATGAAAAAAGCTCCCAGGATCAATCCACCGGCCAGAATATTAAACAACGGATCCTTGCCTATAATACTGCTTAATAAACCAACGGCAGCAATGAAAGAAACCGGGAGATGCCAGGAAATCTGTTTCTTATATAACAAGTATGCGGCTCCCAGTAACAAGGCCAGAGCCGAAGTCTCGCCTAAGGAACCGGCCCGGTTACCGATAAATAAATTCCAGTAAGATGGCAACGGTTGCGCCAAATTAAATTTAGCGATGGCCAACGGTGTCGCCGTAGTAATCGCGTCAAAAGGAGTGACCCAAGTAGTCATGGCCACTGGCCAGGAAGCCATCAAAACAGCTCGTCCTATCAAAGCCGGATTAAAGGGATTATAGCCGAGCCCGCCAAATACTTGTTTGCCCAGTACGATGGAAACAGCAGCGCCGATAGCAATGATCCACAAAGGAATCCCCGGGGGGCAGACCATGGCCAATAATAAACCGGTAATAGCTGCGCTGCCGTCAGATACCGTCACTTCTCTCTTCATGATCTTTTCACTGATAAACTCAGCCGCAATAGCGCTGGCCATACTGATCAGTATCACCCAGAGGGCACGCCGGCCAAAAAAGTAAACCGCGGCGGCAACGGCTGGTATCAGCGCGATCAGCACATCGCGCATTACTGCAGAGATAGTCTCCCTAATTTTAAGATGCGGGGAGGTAGAAACAATATAAGGAACCATTATTTAATATCCTTATCCTTTTTTTCTATTTTCTTTTTCTTGGCCTGGGCAATTTCCATTTTAGACCATTTAGCATATTGTACCAAAGGGATCTTGGCGGGACAACCATAGGCGCAGACTCCACACTCGATACAATCAGCCACATCATATTTTCCCATAGATTCATAGTCCTGCATACGACCATATAATCCATATAAATAAGGAGTTAGATCCATGGGGCAGGATTCAATACATTTAGCGCAACGGATACAGGGACCAGCTGGCACGGCAAAAGTATCTTGAGCAGTCAATACCAGTATCCCGGAGGTCCCCTTGATAATCGGGACATCCAGAGTGTATTGGGCAATTCCCATCATCGGGCCACCCATAATCACCTTGGCGATATCGCCTTGCAATCCGCCGCAAAAAACGACGATATCACTAAACAAGGTCCCTATCCTTACTTTAATATTCTGCGGTTCTTTAATCCCGCTCCCAGTTACGGTTATGATTCTTTCAATCAATGGCTTGTTATCGCGCAGAGCTTCGTAGATCGCCACGGCAGTCCCGACATTATCTACCACCACCCCCACTTCAAAAGGCAATTTACCAGCAGGGACCTCACAGCCAAGCAGAGCCTTGATCAGTTGTTTTTCAGCCCCTTGCGGATATTTGGTTTTAACTATGGCTACTTCAATGTTCGGCTCCATTTTAATCACTGCGGATAATAATTTTATAGCATCAAGTTTATTATCTTCAATAGCAATAATGCCTTTACCCACATCCAGAAGCCTCATGATGATTTTCAGACCTTCAATTATCTCCCGGTAATTTTCCAGCAGCAGTCGATGGTCACAGGTAAGGTAGGGTTCACATTCGCAACCATTAATAATAATTGTGTTTATTTCTTTATCAGCAGGCGGAGTAAGCTTGACTGAGGTAGGAAAAGCTGCGCCACCAAGGCCAACGACACCTTTATCTCTTACTTTGTCCCTGATTTCCTGAGGCAAAAGACGAAAAAAATTATCATCTCTTTTAATATCATCAGCCCACTGGTCAAAGCCGTCTGATTCAATAATGACTGCTAATCCTTTGTTTCCTAAGGGATGGTTATAAAGCCGGACCTCCTTTACACCGCCTGAGATCGTGGCATGCACCGGAGCAGTAATCAAGGCCCGGGACTCTCCTATTTTCTGCCCTTTTTTCACTTTATCGCCTTTTTGTACCAAAGATTCGCAACTAGCCCCGGTATGCTGTAATAAAGGAATAACCACCATTTTTGGTGGTGGCATTACCTTGACGTCTTGGTTGCATGTTAGTTCTTTTTCCCCGCTGGGATGAACTCCGCCGGAGAAAGTTAATGCTTTCACTCTAACTAACCTCCATTGTGCAATTAAATTAGGATTATACCTTTTTTAGAGCGCCCTGTCAAGATTTTAATAGTTAGCCAGTAAATACGAAATACAATCAATACGAAAAGCAGTAAAAGCAAAGGTGTTTAATAGTGCCAAATAAAGATTAGTTCTTACTGCTTCTCGTTTTTACTGGCAACTGTTCCTCGTTCTTACTGTTTCTCACACTTACTTGGGTAAAGCTAAGCAAACAAATTCTTATCCAGGCTGCGATATTGCGTACCTGCGTTGCCATTTGATCCCCCTACCTTGGCACATTGGGAGCAGAACGAAAGACCGCCAAATAAAGAACTGTTTCAAAAACTGGAGTGGTTTTTTAGGAGAGTTGAACCATGAATTAAGATCAGGCTGACCATTTAATCCCTCCTGGATATAGTAAAGTTGTCAATATATAAAGTGGCTTCTTTGGAGCTCTGGCCAAATTCCAGTTTCATAAAACCGGTACTCTCCCCAGCTGCCATTTCCATCTCCTGGACTGTGAAATACTGGATGTATTCCTTCAGCATCTCATAAAGGTTAAACTCCGTATGCTGCCAATAATTATCCACCTTGATCCCGGCAATCTTTCCTATCTCCTCTATGTTAATATCCCAATATATCTTCTCATCATCTGTAAAGACACTGTCATACCACTTGTTATTGACCTTAATCAGAAAGTTTATTTTTACCCCCTCTGATATTTTGTAATCAAAGCTAACTAACGGATATTGCCTGGCATCAAAAAGCTGGCTTCTAACAGTGCAGCCGAAGTTGCCGACCTCATTTAGCTTAGTTAATTTCAGACCTTTGCCGGACATTCCCTCGCAGACTAACTCCAGCTTGGCTCCCGCATCTCCATATTTTGCCTGCCACTGACCCTCATCATGGCAGAGAACAGAGCTAACGGATTCTGCTATAATTCATTTTTAATGCGCTACTTATCAAAATATGTCTTAATAACTAGACCCATACCACCGGGAAGAGATGGGAATATTCCTTCTGGCCGCCTTATGTTTTTATTCTTCTCAAGCCAAAAGCAGCGCTGGCAATCGAGAAAAAGATTTAAGGTTGAAGGGGAAAGCCTGTATTTTTGCATTGAGTTATTCAAAATGGTCGCTGTCCTTATTTTCGTGTCCTCTAT
>JACRDM010000032.1 GCA_016218565.1 Elusimicrobiota bacterium
TAATTTATTTTTTATTTACAACGAATTTATCATACACCTATAGGCTTTTATTGTCAAGAACTAATTAGAGGGTCTTGATAGTCGGCTGGTGATGCTTTTTCCGACTGCTTAAACATGGTCCGGGGCAGTATAATACTCATAGTCAAGCATACTAATCCTCCAAGAGCGACCGCTACCGGCACCCCGAACCAATCTGCTACCAGACCAGCCTGAAAACTGCCAGCCGGGGTCATACCAATGAACATCAGGGTGTAAACGCCCATTACCCGGCCCCGTAATTCATCAGGAGTATCTTTCTGTAATAAACTATTAATAGTGGCTGTTTGGGTGACCAGCCCCCAGCCGACACCGACCAGTGCCAGGAGAGACACTCCTAAATTACGGGATAAGCCAAAAACTACCAGGCTCAAGCCCAATACTATGCCGCCTAATGAAACAAGCCAGTCATTATTTTTTGTATGGCTGAAAATAGTCAAAGATAATGAAGCTAATAAGGCCCCGATACCCATAGCCGCTAATAACAACCCGAGTCCCTTAGCGCCTATCACCAGAATGTCCCTGGCAAATACCGGCATGAGCACCATATAACTCATACCAAACAAACTGGATATGGCTATCAGGATGATAAGATTACGTATTTTTAAATCTTTCCAAACATACCTGAGTCCATCCATAGTACTGTTCTTAATTGAACCACTATTATGATTCTTAGGCTGAAAATCACCACGCATGAATAACAGCCCGGCAATAACTGCCAAAAAACTTACTCCATTCAAATAGAAACAGGCGCCTACTCCCCAGGCTCCTACGATAAAACCAGCTATCACCGGCCCTATTATTCTGGCTACATTAAAAATCATTGAATTAAGAGCAATGGCATTGGAGAGATCCGCTTTACCCACCATTTCCACTACAAATGATTGCCGAGCCGGCATATCAAAGGCATTAACTATACCCATTAAACCGGATAGCACAACAATCTGCCAGAATTCGATCAGCTGAAAGGAAAACAGAATACCCATAGTAAACGCCAGCAGCATTTGCCCTATTTGCGTTAAAATAATCAGGCTGCGTTTATTGACCTTGTCGGAAACTGCCCCGCCAATCAGAGAAAAAAGCAGGATCGGCATAGCGGTTACGGCATTGGTTACACCTAATAAAAAAGGGGAGTTGGTAATTTGGAGTACCAACCACCCTTGCGCTACACTTTGCATCCAGGTCCCGGTAAGCGATACCATTTGCCCGGACCAGAATAACCGGTAATCACGATGCCTGAGAGAAGAAAAATATTTTACCATAAAAAACGATTACCCAGATTTCTAAAACTGCGGGGGACAGGCACAGATTTTTTTATTGCTTGTAATCAGTGTAATCCCTTCCTTAAAAATATATATCGACCTGCTTAGCTTCCTGGTTCCTGATCTTTTCAGCTAGATTCTTACTAATAATGCTACCTTGGATCTTTTCTTTATTACCGTTAAGCCAAGCCACTTCAATGGTTTCTATCTTAAACTCGCTGGCAAAAGTATCAATCTGCCGGCTATTATGGTAAACTAATTGGGTGGTGCCCAAGAACTGGCAACTGAATATCCCTTCCCGGGTAAAATAATTCTTTGGCAGCGCTGGCTTAAATTCCAGGATAAGCTCTTCCTGGGCATTTATTTTAAATGGTTTCCCGCCCACAGTCATCAAGATCCAAATTTCCAGAAATTCGGCTGTCGATCCACTCAAACGCGCCACACAGCCCCTACCCCACATCCGGCTGTCCGGGAAAGCGCTGGAAACGATAAATGATGAGTTTTCCAGTATGCTGCGTCCATAAATCGAGGCTTCTTGGAAACAGACGCCGGCTTTCTCAAATTCAGCGAAAAACTCCTCATACAAGCCGCTGTTGAGCAGTTCTAACAGGTATTTATATTCCATATGCAGCCAGATCGATTCATTTTCCAGCCAGCCTGGGGCGAAAACCGTGCACCGGCCAATATCTGCCGGCTCTTTTTCCAGAGAAGCGTTTACCTTATACATACCTAGTTCTTTATCATACAACGGGCTTTTTTTCATGGCTTCATATAATTGTTTGACTTTATTGTGACTCTTTTCTGTTTTCAAATAATGCACTTCTGCTTCCAGGAACAAGGGTAATGGCTGCTTGCGGAATTTCTTAATTGTGACGCAAGGCCAGCCTTTAGAGCTGTGTTTTTTACCCTTTTTACCCTTAATATAGCTAAATTTTTCTGCTTCATGGATATAATAGGTATAATATAGTCCAGATCCCGGGTCCAGAGCTTTAGCCAGGCCGGTATCAATTTTTTTCAGGCTCATCTCCAGAAACTTCATATAGTCAACACCACGAACCGGTTTTTCTTTGCCGCTTATGCCAAATTTAATATCCTCCCGGTATTTCTCTTTCAGCGCAGTGGCTTTATCCCAGAAATTATAAACAGAAAGCTTGGCTGCTGAGACCAATAATGACTGCAGCCCGAGGAAAAATCTGTGCATTTCTTCAGGCAGATTAATAGAGTAATTGCCCGCTATCCCGAATTTTTCTAAATGGCCTTGTAAAAACTGGATCATTCTTTTTAGTTCAAAAGTCTCCGACACTGAAGAGCCAAACACTCCCGGCAAGCCATTGAGCGCATCATACCAGCTGGGTTTGTCAGCCTCCATTTCAATACCAATGCCATCCGGGTCTAGAGTAGCTAACTTATTTACCAGCAGACAGGTCATCTTAGTCAATAATGTGGTTTTATAAATACTCCCCTGGCCTTTTTTATCCCTTACCAGGTGAATATTGCTAGCCCTCTCTTTAAGCCTAGCTGCTTTTTCCGGGCTGGTCAGGACCGCGCCGAACTGCCTGATCAGGCCATTAGCATCAACATATTTTTCCTGTCGCGGCAGAACAATATGGGCATTATCGTAAAAAGTAAATTCTTTTTTCTCTAACAGTATTTCTCGTTCTTTTTCCGGGTAGACAGCCAGATACGTTTCCAGCAAGTCTAAATTATAGGTCCAATGGTCGATCCAAAACCCTTCCCCGTGTTCTGCTTCCTTAACCCGCTGGGCCCGGCCAAAGATCTCACGCCACAGTTGTTCTTCCGCTACTTTTAAATTAATTTTGTTTTGTTCTATGAAAAGAAGCAAACTACCAGGTTCAAATTGTTTAGCAAAAAACCGAGTCAACAGTTCCCCGCCTTTTTTATCAGTGATCCTGGCCAACGCTTTCTTATTTTCAGTTGTGCCGGCTTTAAAAATAAAGTGGGTCTCTTTGACCAGCAGCGGATTATAGCCATCTAACTGGACTAGGTTATAGAAAGTCAGGACGTTCGTATCCCCGGTTTTTGGATCAAAGAAAATATCGCTGCGTTTGTTCTGGTTGATATCGCGGAAATTACCGTCACCCTGGGAATAATAGGTCGGGGAGAGCAAATAATTATTGTAGTCGCGCTCCAGGTCGCCGTGCTTACGGGCATAAACAAAAAACGGGATACTGCCGTCACCAGCCGGCAGGTTAATGGGCCTACCCCCGCGCAGGACATTATCAAGATAGGTTTGCCGGCAATACAAGTTAAACTCCAGGCGACTGGATTGAGTCTGGATCGGGGTCGTGATCTCCTGTACGATCTGTTTATTCTCTTCGCCTTTGCGGTTAAAGTATTCAATATTCTTTACTTTTTGGCAATAATCATTCAGTTGTTCTTCGCTGTCCACATGCCCGATCAAGGAATACAAAGTGCGGCCCTGGCCGGCAGGCAGCGTCCACCTGATCAAGCTCATGGCTGCCGGATACTTATTGTCCCCGAATTGTTTCACTGGCAGGATAAAATCCTGTTGCTTGATAAACGCTGAAGGATAATTATAATCAGTGACCTCGCCAAAGATTAATTCCGGATCAATGATCATCTGCGCTGGTTGCAGTTCTCCATTAATATTTTCCAAGGCAAAATAAAAATTGCCTTCTCTCAATTCCTGGACTTCCGGCTTATCGCTAATTTCTACTTTTAACTTATAAAAAGGCAGTCTATTATTATCAAAATTAGTCACTTTGGCCCAGGCTTGGGCAGTATGGCTCATATATTTCAGCGCATTATTACTCATCCCATAAGGGATAATCTTCGGCTGACCATCAATTATTTCTAAATTGATATCCTTAGCGCCGCTATTAATTACTTCCACGATACGTACCAGCGCAGCGATCGGCTCTTGCGGTAAAGTGAAATACTTGACTAAAACTTTTAATCCCAGACTCTCATTGACTTCTTCCAAATTCAGTTCCGCCGGCTGGATCAACATCTTTTGGCGAGTTTTAAAAGCATTATTAGCGGTATTATTCATGAACGGTTCATAAAATACGGTTCTATCCTGTGGTTTTACTTTTATGAAAGTTCGGAACCCGATATTAGGGGTCAAGCCATAGGCCCGGTCAGCCGGCTGAAACTCCATAATAGAGTGATTCTTACTCTTAATTCCAAAGGACGCTATGCCCTGCCCCCGATTCACATAAAATAACCACATCGGGATGCCTTTGAGACCGGCAATACCCGGGAAAAAACTGGCAAAAGGCCGGGCCAGATTATAATTGTCTATTTCAAAGGTCCCGTCATCGTGCAAGCGGTATTTTACTTCATCTTCTTCTTTCACATAGGCGCTAACCATAGGTTTTTCTCCTGGCGTAAAATAAAAAGAACTCTCTCAATTACCTAGTCAGAGAGTTCTTATATATACCCCAAAAACAGGTAAAATTCAAGTAAAAATTATCCCTTTTACTTTTTTGTCTGATCAAACCAGACGCCTACTACAGTCGCCAGCGCCGCCCCGCTCTTTAGCTCATGTTTGTTGCCTAATAACCCCGTTTAAAGTTTGCCGCCACATTTGCTATTTTTTTGTAGTTTTTGCCGATTTTGTTATATCCCAGGTAAAAGATTCTTGTAACCGGAAAGTCCTACGTATTTCTGCCTGCCGGCAGGTAAGAACAGCGCCTGTCTGCGTGCGAACACGCACAGGCAGGCCAGCATAATACTTTGCCCCGGTTACAATCTGTGCCGTTTTTCGCCGTTCAATTTACCGATATACTTACGGTTTATAGGAATTTGACTTCGCCCACAACAACAGGGTTGAACTAAAAACCACTGTAATACATCCTGCTTCCTGGATGATAACCGCCAGGGTGGGAGTGAGCCTTCCTAAACTGCCAAGAATAAGGCCAATTGCGTTATAAATGATAGAAAAGAAGATATTGAGTTTGATACGACGCAGCACTTTCTTTGACATCGATATAAAATCTACGATTCGCGAAAAATCATCGTTCATCAAAATCACATTAGCGGTTTCTATAGCAACATCTGTCCCTGCTACACCCATGGCAATACCCACATCTGCCAAGGCCAGAGCTGGAGCATCGTTGATCCCGTCACCAATCATTCCGACAATGTGCCCTTCATTTTTTAGCCTTTTTACGAACTCTTGCTTCTGTTCTGGAAGAAGCCCGGCCTGGAAATCGTCCACACCGATCTGCTCTGCGACCGATTTCGCCACTCTATGATTGTCTCCAGTGAGCATGGTAATATTCTGAATGCCCATATTCATTTTCACTGACGCAATGGCCTGGCGCGTCTGTGGACGAATCTCATCGGCAATGGCAATCAGGCCGATTGTTTTCATATCGTTCACCACAAGAATAACTGTTCTTCCCTGCTCCACCTGCTCCGAAATTATTTGCTCGATGTCTTTAGTAATGAAGACACCTTTGTTGCGCAGGAACCCCTCTTTACCAACCGAAATTTCCCGGTCATGCCATTTGGCGATTACACCCATTCCAATCTCTGCCCTAAATTCGTCCGGATCCGGCACCTCGATGCCGCGCTCTCTGGAGAGAGCCATGACCGATCTGGCTAAGGAATGTTCAGAATATTTCTCGGCTATCGCGGCTAAACGAAGGACCTCGTCTTCCGGCGTACTTTCAAAAGCAGCCACCTCAATCACTTTTGGCCGGCCAAAGGTGAAAGTGCCTGTTTTGTCAAACAAGAGTGTATCAATCTTTCCAGCTAGCTCAAGAAACATCCCTCCTTTGACAAGCACCGCTCGCCGCGCCAGATTAGAGATACCCGCAGTCACCGCTGTTGGAGTGGCAATAGCGAAGGCGCAGGGACAGGCCACCAAAAGAATAGACACCGCAACTTTGATGTCTCCCGATGTAAGAAAGCCTACGACCGCCAGCGCCAGCACAGTAGGAAGAAACCATACAGTAAAACGGTCGGCAATGTTCTGAATAGGCGCCCTTGTTTCCTGCGCTTCCTCTACAAGATGAACAATTCTGGCTAATGTAGTATCCTTACCGGCCCTATTGGTTCGAATCTCCAGACGGCCTGTCTCATTTAATGTCCCGCTGAAGACCTCGCTTCCCCTGAACTTCTCAACCGGCATTGACTCCCCTGTGACGGGAGACTGGTTAACACTGCTGGCTCCTGCCACCACAACTCCATCCACTGAAATACGTTCCCCGGGCCTTACAATCACTACATCCCCAACATGAATCTCGCTCACCAGGACAGCAACTTCTTCTTCTCCTTGCCGAACCATCGCCATCTTGGGACTAAGATTGAGTAAATTCCTGATGCTTTTGCGAGTTTTATCCAGAGTATAGGATTCCAATGCACCAGCTACAGCCATGATGAATACAATAATAGCTGCTGCCCTAAACTCACCAACGGCAACAGTGGCAATAAGAGCCACTGTTACGAAGACATTGACCGTTATTCTTCGGTTATAGATATTTTTGAATCCTGCGATGAATCGTTGGGAGCCTCCGAATAGCGTAGCCATTAACGCCAATCCCGCGCTCAGAAAATACGGACCAATTTCCCAGTGTGCCAAGGCCCAGCTTATCAAGATAAAGACTCCAACACTGCCTGGTACAATAGTCAGCACTAATATTTCTTGGCGCTGGAAAAACTTTCCCTTCTGCTTTTCGTTCATAATACAAAATTCCTCTTGGGCTCCGCAACCCTAATCTTTTTCTGCTTCAGAACCTTGGGAGACCTTGGCCGTTGTTTTACCGTCTGGCGCACCACCGCAGGTTTCTCCCGAGCCACAGCATCCGCCAGTTTTAGTCATAGATTCCCGGAGCACCGAGAACAATCCTTTTCTCTTTTTCTTCTTCTCATCCTGCATTTTAATCACCTCCTTGATAATAAATGTCAACTCTAATTTATACTAGCGGTTAAGGATAACTTAGAGAGGCAGGGCGCCTTCCCAAAAAGAACACACGGATTCTGTCTTTCTTTCTGAAATACCTATATACTTCTCGGGGTTTCTAATGATTTCTTTTTGTTCTTCACTCATTTTATTCAGAAATTGTTTGAGGTTATTATCATTCCATAAAACCTCGCTTAGTTTGGCCCCGGTCTCTTTACAACTATTAATTAATCCTCGAACATATTCGTAAGCAGTGGGATGTCCTTTTACAGCCAAAAGAGTATATATTGCTTCGGCCATAAAGATATCTTGGCTAAGGTTTAAATTATCTCTCATCTTTTCTGAATCCACTTTTATATCATTAAGAGCTGTTATCAACCGGTCAATGGAATGCACAAACGCGGTAAATAATTCCGTAAGAAATCTACTTGAAGCAGAATTCGTCAGATCACGTTGATGTTCCGAAATTTGATCCATAAAAACAGTATTCATTCTTGGCATAAATTCTTTCCACATACTTTTTACGTGTTCAAAATCTTTCGGGTTTACTTTATGAGGCATGGTTGAGGATCCAATTTTTTCTTTTTTGAAACTTTCCTGTATCTCGCCAATCTCAGTTCTTCTTAAATGTCTAAGATCATCTGCTAAATTTGCTAATATAGAAAAACAGGAGGTTACCGAATATGCCAAATCAGTAATATATTCCGGCTCAACTAGCTGGGTAGAATGCGTGGAAGCTTTTAAACCTAATTCTGCTAAAACGTCTTTTTCAAAATCCTCAGGAGATACTCTATAATCTTTCCCAACTAATGAAAAAGCATTGTACGCGCCAACTGCCCCTGAAATTTTTCCCCGGAGATTATTACCAGCTTGTTTAATATATTCTATTCTATTCCCCAATCTGCTAACATATCCAGACATCGCAAACCCAAAAGTAATAGGCACGGCATGCTGCCCATGGGTACGACCAATTTGGATCATGCTTTTCCCGGCTCTCGCCATTTGAATTAATAATTTTTCTAATTTCAATAAATCAGGAACGATTACCTGGTTTGTTAGATCTCTATATCTCATAGCCGTGGCGGTATCCATAATATCATTTGACGTAACAAATAAGTGTATAAATGGTTTCGCTTGATCGCCTACTTTCCGTTTTATGCAATTTACCAGCGCCCTTATGTTATGTTGAGTAATTTGTTCTTCCGCATATACTTCTTCTGTGGCGATCTCTCTACCGGCTTTCTCAACTTCTTTTGCTTCTTGATCTGAACATATATTATATCGCGCCATGACCTTTACTAAAGCAACTTCCACTGCCACTTCATATTTTATATATGCTTCTTCCGAGACAAATTGGTTTAACCTCTGAAAGAGACTTTTATTGGCTCCATAATATCTGTAGTCTAAGGGGCTAACGCTTTCATAAATTTTCATTTTATTCTCCCTGGTATTAATGTTTTTAAATTATAATCCTCTTTAATTTTAAATTCGAGGTGTAATTTAATACTAGTGTTAAGAGTCCTTTTCTCTTTTTTGAAAAGCTATTTCCATCTCTTTAATTATATCTGCGGCCGCCTGTCTAGGATCTTTATCTTTTATTATGGGCCTACCAACAACTAAATAATCCGCACCGCCTAAGATTGCGTTAGTAGGGGTGGCCGGTCTTTTGTGGTCATCTACAGTATCAGTTTTTCGCCTAATACCAGGGCTAACGACTAAAAGTTTATTGCCTATTTTTTCTCTAATCAATTCTGCTTCACGTCCTGACGCTATTACGCCGTCACAACCAGCCGCGGCCGCCTTCTTAGCTCTGAATAAAACCAGATCTTCTACTGAACACTCGAAACCTAAATCTTTTATATCCTGAGCCTCTAAACTTGTGAGGACGGTTACGGCCAGCAACTTTAAACCACTTTTTCCTCTACCTTCTACCGCCGCCTTAATTATTTTCCCGGTACCGTGCAGAGTTAAAAAAGTGACTCCCATTTTCGATACGTTCTCCACCGCCTCCCTAATAGTGTCTTCCACATCAAAATATTTCAGATCAAGAAAAACTTTATTACCCGACGCTATAATTTCTTTAATAAAGTCTATCCCGGTCATCAGATGAAGGATTATTCCGATTTTAAAAAAAGAAACTACCCCTTTTAATTTCTTAACTAGGGAGCGCGCTTCTTCCCATGAAGAAACGTCTAGCGCAATAATCAGACGGTCTTTAGCATTAATTTTCATTTTGCTTGCTTTCAGATCAATAGTTTGATGAGGAAGGTTGCTGCGGAAAAGTATTTCAGACGGTCGGCGTGGCCTGGCGGCCGGTTCTTAGAACGCCGTGAACTACTCTAAATCCTTTCTAGTAAATAGGGGTTCAAACTTATAACCTTTTTGTGAAAATTCTTCAGCCGCTCCTTCTAATCTATCTACTAAAGAAATAATCTTTACTACGCGGCATCCTATTTTTTCAACTTCCTCAATAGCTTTTAAAACTGATTTCCCTTTTGTGGTTACATCCTCTACAATAACTACCCTTTCCTTTGCTTGTAAGGGACCCTCAATCATTAATTGTTTTCCATGTTTTTTAGGCTCTTTTCTAACGATAAAACCTTTTATAGGATATTTTCTTATAAAACTTATTAAAATTACTGCGGAAACGATTGGATCCGCTCCCAGAGTTAATCCTCCAATAGCATCTATTTTCTGAGCTCTTATTTCATCTTCTAAAGTCGAAAAGATATAAGCTGCTAAAAGATAGCTCCCTTTTGGACTTAAAGTAACTAATTTGCCATCAATATAATAATTACTCTTCCCTCCCGAAGATAGAGACACTTCCATTTTTTGAAAAGCCTCGGTTTTTACAATTTCAAACAACTCATTTTTTAATTTGTTTCCATCTAAAGTTTCTTCTGCAATTAAAAAATTTTGAGACACTTTATTCCTTTTGAATAAATATTATTAATATTCTGCATACCCTTTGTATATTAGCAATTCTGACTATATAGTGTCAAGATTTATTTCAAAGGACATTGTATATTTCAAGTTAGGCTCTACTTCGTTACGCTAAGTGATTACGCCGCTTACCAGCTCTTGATTCCCGGTTAGATAATTTTATATCTAACTCCTGAGCTAACAGGGTGAATAATCTGACTTTTAATCTGGGTAATCAAGTATGGGATTGAACTGGGCGTTACTCCTATACTTTAAAATAGATATCATTGCATACTCATTGTCAAGGACTATTTTTATTGGTGTTGGTGTTTTTTTCAGGATTAGTGAAAGAGGTATTAAAAAGGACTACTATCTCCCCTTTCAGCGGTTGGGCTTCCAGTCGCGGGATCAGGATGGCTAAATCACCGCGTAACACTTCTTCAAAGTGCTTAGTTAGCTCTCTGGCTATTACTATATATATATGGCCTAAGGTTTCCTGCATTATTTTAAGAGTAACGGTGATACGATGGGGTGATTCATAAAAAACTACAGTTCGTTCCAAGCTGGCCATTTCTTTTATTGCTTTTCTTAACTTTCCTTTCTTTCTAGGCAGAAATCCTTCAAAGACAAAACTGTCAGTCGGCAGCCCCGCGGTAGCCAGGGCGCTGATGACGGCTGAAGGTCCGGGGATAGATAGCACTGGTATCTGATTCTTGATGGCGGCGCTGATAATAAGAAAGCCTGGGTCAGAGATGCCAGGGGTGCCGCTGTCTGACACCAGGGCCACATCTTTACCGCTTTTTAATTCTCCGAGCAAATAGTCTAATTTTTTAATTTTATTATACTCATAGTAGCTGGTCACTGGCGTATGAATATCATAATGACTCAACAGTTTCCTGGTGTACCGGGTATCTTCACACGCGATCAGGCTGACCTTTTTTAGGGTTTCTATAGCCCTAAAAGTAATATCCCCCAAATTACCAATGGGGGTAGCGACGACATATAAGCTCATGTTTTTTATTTTCTTTCTTTTAAGGTAGGGCAATTAAAATAATTATTACTCTCGCAATAGCTCAACTTGCAGCCTTCATTAACCACCAAAGGCCGATCCGGATAGGCGATGCAAAGATCGGTTTCTACTTTTTTTAAAAAAGGGCAAGCCATGTAGTCCTCTAAGCCATCTTAAGATTTTTCCGCAAAACTTTTAGGAACACAGTCACTAAGTCAGGATCAAACTGGGTGCCGGAACACCGCTTAAGTTCTTTAATAGCTGTTTCTACGGGTAAGCTGTTTCGATACGGCCGGTCGCTCACCATGGCATCAAAAGAATCAGCGATAGTGATCATCCTGGCCACCAGCGGTATCTGTATCCCCCTATCCTTATCAGGATACCCGCTGCCATCAAAGTGCTGGTGGTGATAATATATCACCGGGGCCAGTTCGCTCAGGAACTCCATAGGTTTTACCATATCCCGGCCGATAACAGGGTGCTTCTTTATTTCTTCAAACTCGTATTCAGTCAACCGTCCCGGTTTCAGGAGAATCTCTTCTTTAATGCCAATTTTACCAATATCATGGATAATGGAAGCAGCTTCGGCTAATTTTTTAAGCTCCGAGCTTAATTTCATTTCCGCAGCCATTTCCACTATATATTTAGTCACTCGTTCGGAATGGCCAAAAGTATAATGATCCTTGGCATCCACTACCAAGGAAAGGGTTTTGATAACCCCTAAATAAACTTGTTGCAGATCTTTATATAAGGTCAGATTTTCCAGAACTATAGCGGTCTGGTCAGCGAGCGCGCTTAAAACCCGTAAATCTTCAGGGGCGAACTGCCGGCCATCGATCTTCTCGCTAACATTGACAATGCCTATGATACGGTTCTGGATCTTCAGCGGCACACTAATGAAAGAACCCTGGTGAGAGGGGGTGGAAACAAAGGGTTCTCCCTTGTGGGCCACCTTGTCCAATACGTCCTGATCGACAGGTGAATTCGCCCCTGGTAAATCGTTTTGGTTATACCCAATCGCGGCCTTGAGCTCCAGTTGATTGGTTTTCTTATTTGTGACAAACAAAGAACCTTTTTTTGCCCCTAATATTTTCCGGGCATTATCGAGAGCCAACCAGGCTACTTCATCCATATTCAAAGAGGTTGGCGCAGTATTAACCCGGTGAAAAGAACTCATTAAGCCTAAAAGGTCGTTTAATTCTGCGGCATAGGTTTGGACCTTTTTCTTGGCTTCACCCAGTTGAAAAAGAATTTTATCTGTTTCTTTCGTAGCTTCTTTTTGCCATAAGCGCCGGAAGATCAGATAGGAGGCGGCTATGATACCGCAGACAATAATGAAATTATAAAATAAAGATGACATAAAACAGACTCTTTCTATTACTGTAGTAGGTTCTGCTTATTAATAAAAACGGCTCTGTATTATGCCCCCCCTCCTGAAGTGCTTTTCAACTTCACCCCACTATAAAAATACCCCAATTTTACTGTTATGTCAATGAGTTAATCCTAAGCGCTAAATTCGAAATCCTAAATAATTTCCAATCTCCAAAATACAAAATTCTAAATATCCACATTTTCTATTTGAGCTTTAATATTTGAATTTGTTTAGAATTTGATCTTACTTATGAACTATATCCTTAATCCGCATGAGGCGGGTAACTGTACCTCGCTCGTGTTCCGTGAGCTTCATATTAATATAACGCATGGTTTCAATAAGATTTGGGATCAGGATATATTCCAGGGCATTGACCCGGCGCCGGGTTTTGCCTATTTCTTCGGCTAATAACTTAATGACCTTTTCCTGCTCAGCTAAGGCTACTAATTGCACCACCAGGCTCTTATATTGAGCAATCATCTGATCCAAAGCCAGGGCTGTATCCAGATAGCCATAGCTGATATCTTGTTCTTTAACCGTAACCTGATAGCGAGGCAGTTGCAGGTTCATTAATGGTTCCATAGTCCAGGCTACCTCTACCTCTGCTTGTAGCCCTTGCCAGAGCTGCTCAATGGCCTCTTCCCTTAACTGTGCTTTGTTAAGAATATACTGCGCGGTAGCGTCTTGCCAGGCTTTTTCCACAGCCTGGCGGGTCTGCTTCAGTTTTTCAATCAACTCCATAAAGGTCCGCATGAGCTCATCTTGTTTGTCTTTCAGTAGTTTGTGGCCGCGCCGGGCAATAGCTATCCGCCGGCGTAATTTGAGCAGTTCCATTCTGGTAGGATTTACATTAAGCCGCATTATTTATCCTCGAATTTCTGCCCTTTCAGGAAATACTTCTCTATTTCCGCGTCTTTCAACCGTTTTAACTCTACCCGCGGGAACAATTGCAGTAATTGCCAGCAAAGATCCAGGGTGGTTTTGATACTCCGCTCATCATTTTCTTTCTGGCTGATAAAATTGGCTTCTAATTCATCACTGAACCTGGCATAAATTTTATCAATTTCAGTCAAAGCTGCTTCCCCTAAAATAACCGCTAATTCTTTTACTTCTTTACCCCGGGCATAGGCGCTGAAAATTTGGCTCGTTACGCTGCCATGGTCACCTCTGGTCCTGCCTTCGCCAATGCCCTTCTCTTTCAACCTGGACAGGGAAGGAAGAATATCCACCGGAGGATAAATACCGCGACGGTGCAATTCCCGGCTCATTATTATCTGCCCCTCTGTAATATAACCGGTTAAATCAGGGATAGGATGGGTCTTATCGTCTTCAGGCATAGTTAATATCGGAAACATGGTAATAGATCCTTTTTGCCCGATGACCCGACCCGCGCGTTCATAAATCATGGATAAGTCTGTATACATATAGCCAGGATAACCGCGGCGGCCGGGAATTTCTTTTCTGGCGGCTGAAACCTGGCGCAAAGCTTCGCAATAATTAGTCATATCAGTGAGAATGACCAGGACATGCATGCCTTTTTCAAAAGCCAGGTATTCGGCGCAGGTCAGCGCCATCCGTGGTGTGGCAATGCGTTCAATAGCCGGGTCATCAGCCAGGTTCATGAATAATACTGCCCGCTCAATAGCCCCGGTTTTTTTGAAATCAGTGATAAAATAATCGGCTTCTTCAAACGTAATGCCCATGGCCCCAAAAACTACGGCAAATTGCTCTTCTTGGCCCAAGACTTTAGCCTGCCTGGCAATCTGTGCCGCCAATTCATTATGCGGCAAGCCGGCGCCGGAAAAAATCGGCAGCTTCTGTCCTCGCACCAGGGTAGTCATGCCATCGATGGCGCTGACGCCAGTTTGAATAAACTCATTGGGATAATCGCGAGCGCAAGGATTAATCGGTTGCCCATTAATATCTAATTTCATTTCAGGGATAATAGCCGGCCCTTTATCAATAGGCTGACCCAGTCCATTAAATATCCGGCCCAGCATATCCAGACTTACGCCTAACTCCAGGCTCTTGCCCAGGAAGCGCACCCTGCTGTCAGCTAAATTCAACCCCATCGAGCCTTCAAATAACTGGACTAGGACCTTGTCCTTATTTATTTCCAATACCCGGCCATGACGCACTTCTCTGTTTTTCAGGATTATTTCAGCTATTTCGCTGTATTTTATCCCACTGGTCTGCTCCACTATCAGCAATGGGCCGGCGATACTGGTTACGGTTAAATATTCTTTAGCTTTGGACATTCTTTTTTTCTCCTTAAAAAAAGATTACGCGGATTTAAAAACATTTTCTATTTCATTGGCTATTTCATTAAAGGCTAGTAGATTATTTTCAGGAATATATTTAGCTTTGGCGATTTTCTCCCTGATTTTCTGCTTCAGAATATCATCGATACTTTGGCCACGGCTAATGGCTTCTTTGGCCAGATGTTGGAAATGCATGATCATTTTCAGTAATTGATATTGTTTTTGGAAAGAGGTATACGTGTCTTCAGGGTCAAAAGCCATCTGGTGCAGGAAGTCCTCCCGGATGCTTTTGGCGGTAGCCAGAGTCAGGCGGTCATTGGCAGAAAGAGCTTCAACGCCAACCAACCGCACGATTTCTTCCAACGAGGCTTCATCCTGCAAAAGCTTTAGCGCTTCCCGGCGCAACGCCAGGAAATCAGAACCTAAGCGCTGGCCAACATATTCACTGATATTATCTAAATATAACGAATAGCTGTTAAGCCAGTTGATCGCGGGAAAATGCCGCATGTAAGCCAACTTATCCTCCAGGCTCCAGAAGACTTTTACCACCCGCAAAGTGCTTTGGACTACAGGATCGGATAAATCACCTCCAGGAGGACTTACCGCGCCTATGACTGACAGACTGCCTTCGCGATCTTCACTGCCGGCACACTTTACCCTGCCAGCGCGTTCATAAAACTCAGCGATCCTCATGGAGAGATACGCTGGATATCCTTCTTCACCAGGCATTTCTTCCAGGCGTCCAGACATTTCTCTGAGCGCCTCGGCCCAGCGGCTGGTAGAATCAGCCATTAAAGCCACTGTATAGCCCATGTCGCGGAAATATTCAGCAATCGTTATGCCGGTATAGACTGAAGCTTCACGAGCGGAGACTGGCATATTACTGGTATTAGCGATCAAGACTGTTCTCTTGATCAGTGGTTCACCACTGCGCGGGTCTTTCAATTTTGGGAATTCCATTAAAACATCAGTCATCTCGTTGCCGCGTTCGCCGCAGCCGACATAAACAATGATCTGGGCATCAGCCCATTTGGCTAACTGGTGCTGAACCACCGTGTTATGGAAGAACATGGGAGCTATCCCACCAATAAAATTATGCCCTTCAGGAACCTCCAGATCATAAACCTCTTGTTGGCCTGCTATTTCTTCTGTTTTTTCTATCCGGTCGCAGAAAAGATGCTCAAAATGATTATGTGCCATCTCACCCAGTCGGTTAGAACCAAGGGCCTTCGTAAAAATGCGAAAAACCCTTCTACTCATTAATTCTTTTTGCAAATTAAGATAGTTATGAATTTCCAAACCGTTATTTCTCAACATTTGATACGGTCGACCTCTTTCATCATAAAGCGCCGCAACTATTGCAGGACTAATCGGAATAATATCTATGTTAGTGCCTTCTCTTTTCCCGGAACTCAAGAAAATCTCGACCTTTTTCAGTTTTTCACAATCAAAAACATTGCCAAACCGATAAAACTTTTCGATCTCTGACTTCCCGGAAATTAAGATCTGATAATAAGTGCTCCCTTTATATATTTTCTCTCTTAGCCGCGCCAAAATACCCAGCCGCAAACACAAATAGAGCAAATCCCGGACCATATTCCGACTGGCTGTAGTTATCTCTATTTCACCCTTCTTCAAATTGATATAGCCATCGCAAATAAAGTAAGCTCCCAGGAACGCCCCTATTACTTCTACCGGGCTCAACAGTAGTTTATGAGGTATGAAACAGTTCCTGGATTTTTGATATTCAGGATAGCCGTTCTGGCGGAGAAAATTAGCGACAATATTGCTTTCCAGGAGTTCCATTTTTACGGTGCGGGTTTGCAATCGCTTGGTTGATACCTCGAAGATTTTTCTGGTTAGATTGCTGTAATAATCCAGAATTGCCTTCTCGTTATTATAAAATCTCACGCTATTTTTCTTAACCATTCCGTCACCAAGAACCAGACCAAAAAACACGGCTAGGTCTTTGGTAAGTTCTTTAGGAAGCCTAACCTCCTGGCTTTGGCGTTGACCTTTAATTTTGTCAAGAGAAAACCTTTTTCCTCCGGTCAAAACAGATAACTTATTTACAAAATCTACAGTGGGGTTGTTCCGTCCCGAATAATATTCAATAAACACCGCGTAAGAGATCTTTAAAGCTTTGGCCATATTCTTTTTTGTGCCAAATTTACTTAGGTTTTTATCAATCAGCAGCCTAATTGAATTCCCCAGCCGCTGCTGCCTGATTCTATAACCCCGGACCACAGTAGCTTCATCAAATCTTTGCAGTTTCCCGGAGAAATCCAACCATCTTGGACTGACCA
>JACRDM010000030.1 GCA_016218565.1 Elusimicrobiota bacterium
AAAAGCCTACCAAGAAAAAATTAACTTAATTTGTTCTAAGCGGCGTAATCTGTTTTTGGAATCGGCGTAATCAGCATTTTTAAAGGAGATTAAGGTATGTCTGAGTTAGATGTTTATAATTTTAAGGGAGAGAAGACAGGTAAGGTTGACCTGTCAGCCAAATTGTTTGACCAGAAAATAAATGCCACGGTATTGCATGAAGTGGTGACTAGGCAGTTGGCTAACCAACGGCTAGGCACGGCTTCTGCCAAGACCCGCGGAGAAGTATCCGGCGGCGGTATCAAACCGTATAAACAGAAACATACCGGCCGGGCGCGTGCCGGCAGCATACGGTCACCTTTATGGCGGCATGGCGGAATCATTTTTGGCCCCCGTCCCCGCAGTTATAAATATGGTGTCCCGGCGCAGAAAAAGCAAATAGCCCTGGTATCGGCTCTTTCTTCTAAAGCCAGGGATAATGGCGTTATTATCCTGGACAAACTGGAATTGGCCCAGCCAAAAACAAAAAATGTGGGACAACTGCTCAAAAAACTGAATATTAAAGGACTAACGCTTCTGGTCGTGGAAAAAGTCACCACTGACCTGGCCCGGGCCGCGCGTAATATCCAGTCTCTGGAGCTGGCTACCGCCACCAAACTGAATGTATATGAGATCTTAAAGAATAAGAATCTGATCATTACCCAAGAAGCCTTAGCGGTCCTAGAAGCAAGGGTGGCAGTTAGAGAAAAATCAAATATCCCCGCCCTTAAGCCTGGCGGGTCCGCCTTAGGCGGAAAAAATAAATTATCAACATGACAATGTAAAATTAATAATTTAGGTGAAAAGATTTTATATGTTTTAATTTTGGTTTGTGGCTTTGATATTGAATATTTGATGTATTATTTTGTTTGGGGTAAAGGAGAAATAATCATGAAAGATTTGAGCGCAGTGATCATCGGCCCTCTCGTCACTGAAAAAAATGCTTGGTTAAAAGAAAAAGAAAACAAGTATGTCTTAAAAGTTAATATTGATGCCACCAAAGAAGATATTAAAAAAGCTGCCGAGAAGATGTTCAAAGTAAAAGTGACCGGGGTCAATACTATGCGGGTAGGCGGAAAAACCCGCCGGATGGGTAGATTTTCAGGTAAAAGGTCTGATTGGAAAAAAGCCTTTATATCCTTAAAAGCCGGCGAAACAATTAAATTCTTTGAAGGGGCTTAAAAGCAGTCGCTGGTTACTGGCAAGAACATAAAAGGAGAAATATTAGTTTATGGGCATAAAAACGTATAAACCAACTACTGCGCCGCGTCGTTTTATCACTACCATGGATAATTCTGATATTACCAAAGGCCGTCCGGAAAGATCATTGATCACATCGTTGAATTCCACCGGTGGACGGAATAATTCAGGTACTTTGACTGTCCGGCATAAAGGCAACGGCCATAAAAGAATGTACCGGATGGTAGATTTTTACCGGGAAAAATATAATATTCCGGCAACCGTGATTGCGATTGAATATGATCCTAACCGTAATTCCCGGATCGTTTTGTTACAATATAAGGACGGCGAAAAGAGATATATGGTCAGGCCGGAAGGATTGCAGGTAGGCGACATAGTGTCCAGCGGCGACCAGGCAGAAGTAAAAGTCGGGAACGCGCTGTTCCTGAAGAATATTCCCGACGGGACGATTATCCATAATATCGAATTAGAACCAGGCAAAGGGGCGAAGATGGCGCGCAGCGCCGGCAGTTTTGCCCAGTTGTTAGCCAAAGAAGGTAAATACGCCCAGATCAAGTTAGGTTCCGGTGAAATGAGACTGGTGAGTGTCAATTGTCTGGCTACTATCGGACAGGTTGGCAATATTGAATATAAGAATATGACTATTGGTAAAGCTGGCCGCAGCAGATGGATGGGCATCAGGCCTACGGTCCGTGGTACCGCTATGAACACAGTGGACCATCCGCATGGCGGCGGCCGTGGTAAGAGTAAAGGCGCCAACCATCCGAGATCTCCCTGGGGACAGTTAGCCAAAGGCGGCAAGACCAGGGGCCATAAAACCAGTGACATATTTATCATTAATCGCCGGCCCAAAGGGCCAAGAGGAATGTAACAAGTAAAGACGCTTATGGCTATTGGCGAATGGCTAATAGCTAATAGCAAAAGTTAACCAGAGCAAGAATTGATTTGTTTTTGCCATAGGCTATAGGCAATACGCTATATGCGAATTTAGGGAGGAAAGTAGATGTCCAGGTCATCGTATAAGGGACCATTTGTTGACGAGAAATTGATGAAAAAAATTGAAGCCATGAATAAAGTCAGGAAAAAAGAAGTGATTAAAACCTGGTCCCGGCGTTCTACCATCACCCCGGAATTTGTTGGCCATACTCTGACCGTCCATAATGGGCGGAAATTTATCCCGGTGTTTGTCACTGAGAATATGGTTGGCCATAAGTTAGGTGAGTTTGCGCTTACCAGGTACTTCAAGGGACATGGCGCAGCGCACACCAAGGAAACAGCGGAAAAGACCTAATTCCGAGCGAAGCGAGGAATAACTTGAAAAGGAGCCAAGGCAATAATGGAAGCTAAAGCGATAGCTAATTTTGTACGTGTATCTCCCAGGAAAGCGGCCCAGATGACTGACCTGATCAGGGGCAAAAAAGTAGTGGCCGCGTTTACCCTGCTGAAGTTTTCAAATAAAGCCGCCGGTAAGATCATCGCCAAGGTGCTGAAATCTGCGGTGTCTAATTCGAAACAGAAAAATATACAAAAATTGACCGTGAAAGATGCGTATGTCGGTTATGGCCCAACCATGAAAAGAATGCGGGCCATGGCTATGGGCAGAGGAGCCACTATCAGAAAACGGACGGCTCATATCACCATCGTCGTAGCTGATATTTAGTAAGAATAAATACGAATATTTAAATCCGCCGGCCCCCGCGGGATTGATCCTGATAAATCGGGATCAGCAGGGGGAAATCCGAAACAATTTTCAAATAATTAATGTTCAAAACAATAGCGTTTAGAATTTCCCTCCCTGGTTTTGCTGTGCAAAACTAACAGGGAGGACAGGCGATATTAGTGATTAGAATTTGTAGTGGAGAGGGAGGTTTGGCGTGGGGCAGAAAGTTCACCCGATAGGTTTAAGATTAGGAATAAACAAGGAATGGGATTCTAAGTGGTTCAGCGCCCGGCAATATGCCAGCCAGCTGCATGAAGACATCAAGATCAGGGCTTTCATGAAAAAGAAACTAAAATTAGCCGGAGCCTCCCGGATCAGGATAGAGCGCACCGGAAAATTTATCCGTATTGAGATCAGCACCGCCCGTCCAGGACGGGTCATCGGTGAAAGAGGGCAAGGCATTGAAACCATTAAGACCGAGCTGCAGGGGCTCACCGATAAACAGATCTATATTAACATTATTGAAGTAAAAAATCCGGAAACTGATGCTCAATTGGTAGCCGATAATATCTCTTTCCAGATCGAAAAGCAGATCTCTTTCAGACGGGCCATGAAAAAAGCCATCAATAGCGCCATGCAGGGCGGCGCCCTGGGTATCAAAGTAGCGATCAGCGGCCGTTTAGGCGGAGCGGAAATTGCCCGTCGGGAATGGCTGAAGGAAGGCCGTATTCCGCTGCACACTTTGCGGGCCGATATTGATTACGGTTTTGCTGAAGCGTTTACCACGTATGGCCAGATCGGCATTAAGGTCTGGGTCTTTAAGAAAGAGATTATGAAAGAAATCAAACGGCCGAAAAAGGAAGTTAAAGAAATCCAAGAAATAAAAGAAACTAATACTAGTACTGAAACAGGAGTCCAAAATGTTGATGCCCAAGAGAGTCAAGTATCGTAAAACACAACACGGGCGCAGGCGTGGCAAAGCTACCCGCGGCAATAAAGTGTCTTTTGGCGAATTTGGCTTAATGGCTACTGAATGCGGTGAAGTAAGTGATCGCCAGATCGAGGCGGCGCGTGTCGCGCTGATGCGTTTTATCAAAAAAGGCGGCAAGGTCTGGGTGCGTATTTTCCCGGATAAGCCAATCACCAGAAAACCAGCTGAAACCAGAATGGGAAAAGGCAAGGGAGATCCGGATCATTGGGCGGTGGTGATCAAGCCCGGACGGGTAATGTATGAGCTGCAGGGCTTGACTGCGGAACAAGCCAAGGAAGCGATGAAGCTGGCCGGCGGAAAATTAAGCGTAAAAACCAGATTTGTGAGCAGATTTGATTAAACTGAGGTGAGGATTAGCATGGCCAAAAATAAAACTGTTACTAAGGATTTAAAAAATCTATCTGACCATGAGCTGCAAGATAAATATCTTTCTTTGAAAGATGAAATGTTCCAGCTGAAAATACAACAGGTGACTCATCAGAAAGTGGCTAATCCCATGCGCTTCGGGATTATCCGCAAAGACATAGCGCGTATTCATACGCTGATGAATGAACGGAGGAAGAAATGACTATAACCAAAAAAAGAATTAAAATAGGCAAAGTGGTCAGTGACAAGATGAATAAAACCAGAGTGGTCGCCACGGAACGCAAAGTGGCGCATAAACTCTATGGCAAGATGCTCAAGAAAACCACGTCTTTCAAAATCCACGATGAGAAAAACGAGTCTAAAATCGGCGATACCGTCAAAATCGTCGAACACAGGCCATTAAGCAAAACGAAACGCTGGCAATTAGTAGAAATAGTAGAAAGGGCAAAATAATCATGATCCAGACACAAAGTATGTTAATAGTAGCGGATAATTCCGGAGCCAAGACGATCATGTGTATCAGATGTCTGGGTGGGTCCAGGCGCAAATACGCCAGGATCGGCGATATTATCGTAGCCGCTGTAAAATCAGCTATCCCGCAGGCTCCTATTAAAAAAGGCGATGTGGTAAAAGCGGTAGTCGTCCGGACCGTGCGTCCCTTGCGCCGGGAAGACGGTACCTACATCTGTTTTGATGAAAACAGCGCCGTGATCATTGATGAAAATAATGAACCCAAAGGCACCCGCATTTTTGGCCCGGTGGCCAGGGAATTGCGCGATAAGAATTTTATGAAAATTATTTCTCTGGCGCCGGAAGTTTTGTAATATAGCGTATAGGGTATAGCGGGTAGCGTTTAGCGGATAGTAAAAACAGAGAATAAAACAGGAGCGACATACATGTTGCATTTAAAGAAAAAAGATAAAGTGCTCATACTCAGCGGCAAGGATAAAGGGAAAAAAGGCGAAGTGCTGAAATTGATCCCGGAAAAAAACCAGGTGATTGTTTCAAAAGTGAATTTTATCAAGAAACACTCCCGTCCCAATCCAAAAACCGGTGGTGGCGGCATTATCCAGCAGGAAGCTCCCCTCAATATCAGCAAGGTAATGCTCTTATGCACCAAGTGTAACCAATCCACCAGGATCAAGATTGACACCCTGTCTGACGGCAAGAAAGTACGCATGTGCAAAAAATGCGGCGAGATTTTAGTTTAAATTACGAGGAGAAGACGGAATGCCCAGATTAAAGGACTTTTATACTAAAGAAATAATACCGGTACTTAAGAATGAATTCAACTTGAAGAATACCCTGGCAGTGCCCAAATTGACCAAAGTTGTGATCAATATGGGATTAGGCGATGCCAAGGAAAATATCAAAGTAATAGATATTGCGGTGAAACAACTGGCGGCCATTACGGGACAGCGGCCAGTAGTTACCCGGGCCAAAAAGTCAATCTCAAACTTTAAAATCAGGGAAGGGATGCCCATCGGCTGCAAAGTGACTTTGCGCGGTAATATCATGTATGAATTTATGGACCGCCTGATTAACGTATCTATTCCCAGAATTCGTGACTTCCGCGGCCTCCCCAGAAATAGTTTTGACGGCCGCGGCAATTATACGCTGGGCTTAAAAGACCAGACTATCTTCTCGGAAATTGAATATGATAAGATCGATAAGGTCAGGGGTATGGATATAACCGTAGTGACAACCGCTAAAAATAATGAACAAGCAGAAAGGCTGTTAGTATTATTTGGCCTGCCCTTTAGAGACAGATAGTTGAAGAAAAAGCCTGGAGAGGAGAAATAATGGCTAAGAAATGTCTGCGCATTAAAGCAACACAAAAGCCCAAATTCAGCACCAGGAAGCACAACCGTTGTCCGCTCTGCGGCCGGCCCCGCGCTTTCTTGCGCCAGTTTAACATGTGCCGCCTGTGTTTCAGGAAGTTGACTCACCGGGGTGAAATCGTGGGCGTAACCAAGTCCAGTTGGTAAATTAATATATAGGGCTTCACAAAAATCGTTCAGCCCGAAACAGAATTTGGTGAAGGACTAAAATTAATATAAAGGAGAATGTTGCATGACCATAACTGATCCTATCAGTGATATGATTACCCGCCTTAGTAATGCGAGTAAGACTAAAAAAGAAAAAGTTGATATCCCCGCTTCCCAGTTTAAGGCGGAGATTGCCCGCATTTTAAAGAATGAGGGTTTTATCTCTAACTATAAAGTGATCGAAGACCGTAAACAGGGGATATTGCGGGTATATTTAAAATATACACCCGACAAAAAGAGTGTCATCACTGGAATCAGAAAGATCAGCCGTTCCAGTCGTAGATCCTACAAAGGGACCGCCGACCTGCCGCGGATCTTGGCTGGATTGGGCATAGCGGTGATCAGCACCAATAAAGGACTAATGACAGATAAAGAAGCGCGCCTGGCAAAAATTGGCGGCGAAGTGATTTGTTACGTCTGGTAGGAAGATACGGGAAACGTTTATCGGTATCGAAACCCGTTCGGGCATTATGCTCGCTAAACGTAACCGAGTTTTTAAAGGAGGCAACGCGTGTCTAGAGTAGGCAAAAAAATCATAACTATTCCAAAAGGAGTCAAGGTCAGCATTAACGGCCAAAACATCGAAGCGACCGGCCCACTAGGAACCTTAAAGCATACTGTTCCCGACTGGCTGAGGGTGACGCTTGAGGGAGAGATTGTTAAGGTCATCTGCGACCATCTGACCAACGATAAGAAACCAATGTACGGCTTAACCAGAGCGCTGGTCAATAACCTGATCACTGGTGTGGACAAAGCTTTTTCCAAGAATCTGGAGATACGGGGTATTGGTTTTAAAGCGCAAGTACAGGGTTTTGACCTGAATATGCAGTTGGGTTATACCCATCCTTGTGTATTGAAAATACCAGAAGGCGTCAAAGTGACGATTGTTGAAAATACCAAAATTTCAGTGAGCGGTTCTGATCGGTACAAAGTAGGAGAATTCGCTAATTTGATTAGGACACAAAGAATTCCTGAGCTATATAAAGGCACTGGTGTCCGTTACTTAAATGAATATGTACGCAAGAAAGTCGGCAAAACCGGAGTAGCAGCTGGCGCCGCGTCAAGCGGAGGAGCAAAGTAATGAACCCCGCTCTTCCTAAAATAATAAAGGAATAATGGGGCAGGGAAAAGAATTACAAATATTTCATAAAAATTAGCAGTGATTGAAAGTAAGCTAAGAAAGGAAGAGCGGGGTGAAAACAGCCAAGAAAAAAGTACACTTGCAATTGCGCCAAGAGCGGATCCGCAAGAAAATCCAGGGGACTATTGACCGGCCCAGATTGTGCGTTTATAAAAGTTCAAAACACATCTACGCTCAGATCATTAATGATCTGGCTGGCCAGACCATCGTAGCAGCCAGCACGGTAGGCCCAGAATTTAAGGATCAGAAAGTCAAAGCCGGGACCAGCGCGGCCGCCAAAGTTATTGGCTGCCTGGTCGCTGAAAAAGCCCTGGCGGCTGGTATCAAAAAAGTAGTCTTCGACCGGGGAGGCAATATTTATCACGGCCGCGTAAAAATATTGGCGGACAGCGCCAGGGAAAAAGGATTAGAGTTTTAGTTAGCTTTACAGAATTCCCCAAGGGGGAATTTAGTTCATATTAGCTCATAGTTCTTAGCAACTTTGCTCTTAGGATCATAAAAGCTATGAACTATCAACCATGAACTAAACTGCTTCGAGCTATGAGCTATGAGCTGTTTTGAGAATTTTTAGGGGAGGTTATTTTGCCAAGGATTAACCCAGAAGGATTAGAATTAAGAGACAAAGTGGTAAACATTGCCCGCGTCGCCAAGGTAGTCAAAGGTGGAAAACGCTTTTCTTTTGCTGCTTTAGTGGTGGTAGGTGATGAGCAGGGGCATGTCGGTGTTGGTACCGGCAAAGCCAATGAAGTGCAGGGCGCCATCCAAAAAGGTGTGACCAACGCTAAAAAGAATTTGATTAAAGTGACTTTAAAGGAAGGGACTTTACCGCATGAAGTCATTGGTAATTTTGGCAGCGCCAGGGTGCTGATGAAACCAGCTTGCCCCGGTACCGGCGTGATCGCCGGCAGTGGGGTGAGAATAGTGCTGGAATTAGCCGGCGCTAAAAATGTCCTGACTAAATCATTGGGTTCCAAAAATCCGTATAATGTGGTCTATGCTACCTTTGCTGGATTAGCGCAATTAAGGACCGAAAGCCTCCAGGTAAGCTTAGCTGCGGAAAAAGGGCTGGAAGTAAACCCTGTTAGAAAAGACGGGGGTATAACTCCGCCCTTTCGATAGAGTTTCCATCCCTAGTCCCGATCCGATCGGGACTAACCGGGAGGACCGGCGATATTTGAATTTAGAATTGGTATTAAATAAAGGAGTCCTGATCAATGCAATTGACAGATTTAAGACCAGCAAAAGGCGCCAGTAAAAGAAGAAAGATAGTTGGCCGCGGGCATGGTTCCGGGCATGGGCATACTGCTTGCCGCGGTATGAAAGGGCAGAACTCACGTTCTGGCGGCGGTGTTAAGCCAGGTTTTGAAGGCGGACAGATGCCGTTATCCAGGCGCTTGCCGAAACGCGGTTTTACCAGCCGTTCAAAAAATAGTTATGCGGTAGTCAATTTAGACCAGTTGGAGAATAATTTTCAGGCCAATGCGGAGATCACCCCGCAGGCCTTATTAGATAAAAAAATTATTAATAATGTTCTTAAGGGAGTCAAAATATTAGGTCGCGGCGAGATCAAGAAGAATCTGACGGTCAAAGCGCAGGCGTACAGCGTCAAGGCCAAGGAAATGATCGAAAAAGCCGGCGGCAAAGTGGAAATGATTAAGCCTTAGTGCGTTGCTAAGTTTATAAGAATTATCCCCCGCTGATCCCGATTTGGATCAAAACGCTGGGGACAGGTAAGTTGATAAGGAAAAAAATTACGTATTAACTTATAAACTGTATTTATAAACATAAATAAACTGTTTTTACGAAGGAGCTGGAATTGTTAAAAGGATTTGGAGATATTTTCAGAATTCCTGATTTAAGAAAGAAAGTACTTTTCACTTTTGGTATCGTCATAGTTTACCGGATCGGCGCCTTCATTCCTACGCCGGGAGTTGATGCCGGCGCCTTGAAAGCTTTTTTTGAAAGCCAGAAAGGGACTTTGATCGGATTCTTTGACCTGTTCAGCGGCGGAGCTTTGAGCAAGCTATCCATTTTCTCCATGGGTATCATGCCGTATATCAATGCTTCCATTATTATGTCCTTATTACAGACCGTAGTGCCGTTCCTGGAGCAATTAGCCAAAGAAGGGGCGAGTGGCCGCAAGAAGCTCAATCAGTACACCAGAGTAGGGACCCTGGCGCTGGCTGCGGTCCAGTCCTATGGCCTGACTTTTTGGATGCAGAGCATGAAATTCGGCGGGGCGAGCATAGTCAAAAATCCCGGAATGGGTTTCCAGTTGTTGACTGTGGTCACTTTAACCACTGGTACGGTGTTGATCATGTGGCTCGGCGAACAGATCACCGAACGCGGTATTGGCAACGGTATATCCATTCTGATCTTTGCCGGTATTATTGACCGTATCCCGGCTGTTATATTTGATACCTGGCAGCTGTTCAAGAGCGGGGAAATGAGCTTGTTGACTGTGGTGGAGCTCATGGCGGTGATCGTATTATTGATCGGGTTTGTGGTTTATATCCAGCAAGCGCAGCGGAAGATCCCGGTGCAATATGCCAAACGGATAGTCGGCCGCCGGATGTATGGCGGGCAATCCAGCTATTTACCTTTACGCGTTGACCAGTCTGGTGTTATTGCCGTTATTTTTGCCGTGAGCATCATGATGTTCCCAGCTACCCTAGGGCAGTTTTTCCCAAAACTGGCGTTTTTCAAGCACCTGAGCGACTGGTTCACCCGCGGCGGATATATTTATAATGTGGTCTATGCGCTGTTGATTATTTTCTTTTGTTATTTCTATACGGCTATTACCTTTAACCCCAGCGACTTGGCGGATAATATGAAAAAACAGGGTGGTTTTATCCCGGGCATCAGGCCGGGCCAACCTACCAGTGAATATATTGACCGGGTCTTGACCAGGATCACCCTGATTGGAGCGATTTTTGTAGTGTTTATCGCCATTATCCCGGATTATATTTTCGCCGGACTGCACGCTGAGTTCTGGTCCAGGATATTAAGCGGTACTTCTATCCTGATTGTGGTAGGTGTCGCTTTGGATACCATGGGACAAGTAGAATCGCACCTTTTACTGCGGCATTACGAAGGGTTTATGAGAAAGGCCCATCTTAAAGGAAGAATGCAGTAATGCGCATCGTCTTGTTTGGCGGACCCGGCGCGGGTAAAGGGACGCAAGCGCAAAAAATAGTTGATCATTATCATATACCTCAAATCTCTACCGGGGACATCCTAAGAAAAACAGCCGCTAGCGCTTCCCCCTTGGCGATGAAGATAAAGAAAGTGATGAGCCGGGGAAAATTGGTATCTGACGATCTGCTGAAAGAAATCGTGGCGGAGCGGCTGCAGCAGGCTGATTGCCGGCCGGGTTTTATATTAGACGGTTATCCGCGGACGACACGGCAGGCGCATGATCTGGAAGAGACACTGCAACAGCGCAACCTAAAGCTTGATGCGGTATTATATATAGTTGTCAATGAGCAGGAATTAGTGACTCGTTTGTCCAGGCGGGGCCGGGCTGATGATATTGAAGAGACGATCAGGAACAGGCTGAAAGTATATGAATCCTCTACCCGGCCGGTACTTAATTTCTATAAAGAAAAAATGCTATTGCAAAAGGTTAATGGGGTGGGTACGGTAGTCCAGGTTTTTGTTCTAATCAGGAATGTCCTGGACACCATTAAAAAATAAATAATATGATAATCCTGAAATCTCCCGAAGAAATAAAATTAATGCGGGAAAGCGGCCGGATCACGGCGGAACTAGGCGCTCTTTTAAAGGAAAATATAAAACCTGGCGTTACTACCCTGGCGCTCGATGATTTAGCGGCCAGCTTTATTAAGAAAAAGAATGCCGTAGCAGCTTTTTTAGGCTACCGCGGGTATCCTAAAAGCGTCTGCTTCTCGGTGAATGAGGAAGTGGTCCATGGGATACCTAAGAACAGGGTCCTGCTGGAAGGCGATATTGTGGGCGTTGACGCGGGTGTAGTTTATAACGGATTTATCGGCGACATGGCGTTCACTGCCGGAGTAGGGAAGATTAGCGCCGCCGCGCAGAAATTGATGACCATTACCGAACAAAGCCTGTATCAAGGTATTGAACAAGCTAAGCCAGGTAACCGGTTAGGAGATATTTCTCACGCGGTACAGGAATATGTGGAACGAAATGGTTTTTCTATTGTTGAACAATATGTCGGCCATGGTATCGGCCGCCAGCTGCATGAAGATCCTCAAGTGCCTAATTATGGCCCGGCAGGTTGCGGCCCCATACTGAAAGAAGGCATGACCCTGGCGATAGAGCCCATGGTGAATGCCGGCGCCTTTGAAGTAGAAGTGCTGAATGACGATTGGACCGTGGTGACCAAAGACCGCAAACTTAGCGCGCATTTTGAACACACCATTGCGATCACGGCCAACGGGCCGGAGATACTGACTAAAATATAGGTATACGGTGTACGGTGTACGGTTTCGCAGCCCGAAAAGAAAGCTTTAATCGGGCCTCGAAACCGCAACCTATTGATGAAGTATTTGATCAGGCGTCGTTACCGCAACCGAATGACGAGATTCTCAATCGGGCCTCGAAACCAGCCAGCGTAACTGAGAAATAAAGGAGCAATTGTGCCCAAAGAAGACGCTATAGAAGTTGAAGGAAAAATCCTGGAAGCTCTGCCCAATGCTATGTTCAGAGTGGAATTGGAAAACGGGCATAAGATTCTGGCGCATATTTCCGGAAAAATGCGGATGAATTTTATCAGGATACTGCCTGGCGATAAGGTGAAGGTCCAGCTTTCGCCGTATGACCTGTCACGCGGCCGGATAATTTTCCGAGTGAAGTAAATACAATCTTTTTAGAATTTGTATTAGTGGGAGGATGTCCTAATGAAAGTTCGTGCTTCAGTTAAACCTATTTGTAAAAAGTGTAAAATTGTCAGAAGAAAAAGGGTGGTCAGGGTAGTCTGCGCCAATCCCCGGCACAATCAGAGACAAGGCTAATAAAACAGTTGTATTCATAGTTGATAGCTTAAGGAGGAAGGAATTAAATGGCGAGAATTATAGGAGTAGACTTACCCAAGGACAAGAGGATAGAGATAGCGTTAGGTTATCTCTACGGAATTGGTTTGGCCCTTTCCAAAAAGATTTTGGCGGAAGCGGAAATCAATCCCGATACCAGGGTCAAGGACCTGACGGAAGAGGAAATTAACCGGCTCAAAACTATCATCCAGCGTGATTACAAAGTAGAAGGAACCTTGCGCCGGGATGTCGCCAATAATATCAAACGTTTAGTTGAAATCGGCGCGTACCGCGGTTACCGGCATAAGAGAAACCTGCCCTCGCGCGGCCAGCGTACCAAGACCAATGCTCGTACTAAACGCGGTATGCGTAAAACAGTCGGCGCGGTCAAGATGAAGGAAGAGAACAAGACAGCCGCTAAAGGAGCAAAAGCATAATGACTGATCAACAACTACCAAAAAAAGAAGAAAAAAAGGCGCCGGGCAGCAAGCCGGTTGTTAAAAAGAAAAAAATACTGAAAAACGTGGTGGTAGGCATTGCCCATATTAAAGCGACTTTCAACAACACCATCATTTCCATCACTGATCTGAAAGGCGATGTCGTGGCTTGGTGTTCCACTGGTTCGCAAGGGTTCAAAGGTTCCCGCAAAGGAACTCCGTATGCCGCTCAGATGTCTGCTGAAGCAGCGGCGAAAAAAGCCGTAGAACAGGGCATGAGAGAAGTGACGGTTTTAGTGAAGGGCCCTGGCTCAGGACGGGAAACAGCTATCCGCGCTTTGCAGGCGGCCGGCCTGGAAGTCAATATGATCAAGGACGTGACCCCGATCCCGCATAATGGTTGTCGTCCACCAAAGCAACGCAGAGTTTAACGAATAATCGCAGATAGCAATAGCAGCTACTATACGCTATCCGCTACACGCTATACGCTATAATATTAAGGAGGAGTTTGTGGCCAGAGTTATTGGTGCAGTTTGCAGGTTGTGTCGTGCCGAAGGAGTAAAATTATTCTTGAAAGGGACGCGCTGTTATTCAGCTAAATGCGCAGTGGATAAGAAAGCCACTCTGCCGGGACAGCAAGGCAAGAGACGGTCGTTTGGCAGGTCTGATTATAAAATCCAATTAAGGGAAAAGCAGAAAGCCCGCCGGATTTCCGGATTGATGGAAAAACAGTTCCGCCTTTATTTTAAGAAGGCGGACCAGAAAAAAGGACTGACCGGTGAGAACTTATTGCGGTTACTCGAAAGGCGGTTGGACAACGTAGCTTTTCGTCTTGGATTCTCAACTTCCAGGCCTGGCGCCAGGCAGTTGGTTGCCCATGGCGGTGTACTGGTCAACAGCAAGAAAGTCGATATTCCGTCATATATTGTCAAGGTGGGCGATAAGGTAACAGTCAGCGAAAAGAGAAAAGGGAATGTCGCGGTGCAAGGAGGTCAAAAGGTAGTGACGGAGAGAGGTCTGCCAACCTGGCTGGACCTGAATAAGGATTCCCTGGTAGGCACAATCACTAAGTTGCCGGACCGTACCGAATTATCTTACCCGGTCCAGGAACAGCTGATCGTCGAGTTGTATTCGAAGTAATTGAAGTGATTACCCAGATTAAAACCTAAATAGAATTGATTTGTTTACAGAAATAGGAGGAAATATGAAGTTGAGTCCCATTGTAATGCCGAAAAGGTTAGAGTTGGATAAGAAGACTGCTACTGATACTTTCGGTAAATTCATTGCTGAACCGTTTGAACGCGGATATGGGCATACTATCGGCAACAGCTTACGCCGCATCTTGTTGAATTCCCTGGAAGGCGCAGCTATCACTAACATCAAGATCGAAGGCGTGTTACACGAATTTTCCAGTATCCCGGGCATCAAGGAAGATGTGACTGAGATCATCCTTAACTTGAAAAAAGTGCGTTTCAAACTTTATACGAACAGCCACGAAACCATATATTTACGCGCTACTAAGCAGGGTGTCGCCACAGCTGGCCAGATCGAGATCAATTCCAATGTAGAAGTGCTCAATCCTGACCAGGTAATTGCCACCCTTAATCCCGGCTCGAAACTCGAGATCATGATCGAAGTGAACAAAGGGCGCGGTTATGTCATTGCCGAGAGGAACAAGAAGGAAGGCCAGGATATCGGCCTGATCCCTATTGATTCCATCTTCACCCCGGTCTTTAAAGTGAACTACACTGTAGAAAATGCCCGGGTTGGCCAGATGACTGACTACGACCGTCTCATCATGGAGATTTGGACCGATGGCAGTGTTTCGCCGGAGGATGCGCTGGCTTATGCCGCGAAGATATTGAAAGATTCCCTGGAAATATTCATTAATTTTGAGGAAGAAGAAATTAAAATCGAGAAAGCGGAAGAATCAGCAGCAGCAGACGAAGAAGAAAAGATCAAGAAATTCCGCGACCTCTTGGGCCAGAGCGTAGATATTATTGAACTTTCTATCCGGGCGCAGAATTGCCTGCGGGTAGCCAAGATAAAAATTATTGGCGACTTGGTGCAAAGACGCGAACAGGATCTGCTCAAAGTCAAAAATTTCGGCAAGAAATCACTCAATGAGATAATCAAGAAACTCAAAGAATTGGATTTATCATTGGGCCTGGAATTACCTCCACAGGAAAAGGAGTAATATACAGCCATGGCACAAGGTAAAGTAGGCAGAAAATTAGGCAGGAACATGGGGCACCGGAAAAACCTCTTGAATAATTTAGTGAAGTCGCTGTTCGACCATGAACAGATCAAGACTACCACTGCCAAGGCCAAGGAATTGCGGCGTGTAGCCGAGAAAATGATCACTCTGGCCAAGCAGAGCAACTTGGCCAGCCGCCGGGAAGCATTCAAGTTCATCCGGGATAAAAGAATAAATAAAAAATTGTTTGAGGTGATCGCTCCCCGCTATCAGGAAAGAAAAGGCGGTTATACCAGGATGTATCTGTTGGGGCCGCGTCAGGGCGACGGCGCGGTGGAATCGATCATTAAATTAGTTTAATAATTTCTGCCTGTCCTGGCGTCTTAATCCTGATTTATCGGGATTAGCGGAGGAGAATCTCTTTTTGTAATCTTCGCGATCATTTTTTAAGGAGTGGCCATGTTTAAACGATTTTTAAGGTTTTTTGCCAATGATATGGGCATCGACCTGGGTACCGCCAGTACTCTGGTATATGTCAAGGGCAAAGGGATTCTTTTACGCGAACCTTCAGTAGTGGCTATTGATAAGAATAGTAACGAGGTCTTGGCGGTAGGGGAAGACGCCAAGAAGATGATAGGCCGTACTCCGGCCAACATAGTGGCGATCAGGCCGCTACGCAACGGAGTCATCGCTGACTTTGAGATTACCCAGGAAATGATCCGCTATTTTATCCGTAAAGTTTGCCAGGATAGGACCCTCATCCGCCCACGGGTGGTGATTGGGGTGCCCAGTGGTATCACGGGAGTGGAAAGAAGGGCGGTTAAAGAAGCAGCGGAGCAGGCTGGAGCGAGACCACCGGTGTATTTGATAGAAGAACCAATGGCGGCCGCGATTGGGGCCGATATCCCGGTGCATGAAGCAGCCGGCAGCATGATCGTGGATATCGGTGGCGGTACCACCGAAGTAGCCGTGATCTCCCTCGGCGGCATGGTCATCAGCAATTCATTACGCGTGGCCGGGGATGCGATGGATGAAGCCATCGTGCAATATATCAAGCGTAAATATAACCTGACCATCGGCGAACGGACTGCCGAAGACGTAAAGATCGGGATCGGCTCAATTTATCCGCAGGAAAAAGAGGAATCAATTGAAGTGAAAGGAAGAAGCCTGAAGACCGGTCTTCCTGAAACCGTCGAAATAGTAGGTGACGAAATTCGCGGAGCTCTTTCCGATACTGTAAGAATGATCATCGAAATGGTAAAATCCACTTTGGAACAGACCCCGCCGGAGTTATCTGCAGATATCATTGAAAGGGGCATCGTGCTGGCTGGCGGTAGTTCGCTCTTGCGCGGCTTAGACAAGCTGCTGAGCGAAGAGACTGGTTTGCCGGTGCATGTGGCCGAAGACCCTCTTACCTGCGTTGTCAAAGGAACCGGGAAATATCTGGAAGAACTTGACCGCCTGGCCAAGGTACATACATACAAATAAGTTAGCGAGTTCCGTGGCGATAGTTGTCGGTCGTTGCCATTAAATCATATACTCGTAATTCGTAACAAGTATAAAAGGTAAGACATGTCTTACTTGTGGGTTAAATATAAAGAGAGCATTGTATTAATATTTTTGGTTATCTTAGGTCTGGTTCTGATCGGTTCACCCTTCAATAAGCAGGTCCAATCGGTACGAGCGTTCTTCTACTATCTCCTCATTCCGGCCCAAAAAATCAGCAATGAAATGCTCCAGGACAACAGCCGCTTGGCGAAGAATATCCTTTCCCTCATCACCTTACGGGAAGAGAATCTCAATCTTCAGGAAGAGAACTACCGCTTGAAAAGCCAGATTCTGCAAGCTCAGGAAGCGCTGTTCGAAAATAAACAACTGGAGAATCTCCTGGCCTATAAGAAAGAATCGGTTTATTATAGCCAATTAGCCAGGGTTATCAGTGGGGAGCCGGAAAATTGCTATACCAGCATTTGGGTGGATAAAGGCAGCGTTGATGCCATCGCCGTAAATATGGTGGTGTTAGCTTACCAGCGTGGATTGATCGGACTGGCTGGACGAATTATCGAGGTTCTGCCGCAGTCTTCCCGGGTTTTGCTGATCACTGACCAGCAGAGTGAATTGCGGGTAATTAATGAGCGCGCGAGATATGAGAGCGTAGCTCAGGGGGAGAATAATTTAAGCCTGCGCCTGCGTTACTTCCTTAATGAGGCTGATATCCAGCCGGGAGATATTCTGGTCACCAGCGGTAAAGGCGGTATTTTCCCGCCCGGACTAAAAGTGGGAACGCTCTTTAAAACTTTCCAGGAAGAAGATAAGCTTTTTAAGGGCGGGATAGCGCAGCCAGAGATCAATCCCGGTTTGCTGGAAGAGGTTTTGATTCTCAGTACAGTTAGACGATAAGATTCAGGTTATCAGCAGCACAGGTAATCAGGAAATCAGGTGACCAGGAAGTGGCTATCAGGAAAGCAGGACATCAGTTATTACCTGATAATCTGACCTGTCCCCGCATCGCCTGTCCTCCCTGTCAGTTTTGCGTAGCAAAACTAGGGGGGATTGATTTGTCCTGTTCTCGGACAAATCAGCGGGGGATATCCTGATAACCTTCCTCCTGATTCCCTGATCACCTTGTACTCACGAGAAGGCTAAATCTAATGTTGAATAGCTACATACTCTTATCGTTCATTATCAGCTTACTACTGGAGACCACGGTTTTCAGCCGACTGTCCATCTATGGCGCCAAGCCTGATTTTACCCTTATTATAATAGTGCTGATAGCGGTGAAAAAAGGGTCTATGACTGGCCAGATTTTTGGCTTTATCGGCGGTCTTATGCAGGATTGCCTGTCGTACGGCGTATTGGGCGGGCAAGCAATGGTGAAAGCCATTACCGGTTTTGGCAGCGGTTTTCTCAAGAACAAGCTGGAAGAAAATAATTTACTGCTGATCATGATCTTAGTATTTGTAGTTACTATTGCGAGCGGTTTCCTGGGATCTTTGGCCAAAGCTTTTTTCACGGCCTATAGTTTTTTATCCCAGGAAGTTGTCCGCATCGTCGTTTCCGCTGGATATAATGCTTTTTTATCGCCTTTTGTAGCGCTGGTGGTAAAAAAGATATATTCAGCGAACAAATAAATTTGAAATGTTTGAGAATACTATATGTTGATACAGGAACAAACCCTGGAAATCATGGCTTTGCGCAAGAAAAAAGTGATTGTCTTAGGCGTGATAATCGTCTTGGGGTTTGTTTTTTTATTTTTACGCCTTTTTTATATACAGGTGCTCAATGGCCGCTATTTCCGCCGGGTTGCCGATGAGAACCGGATCCAGCGATTTTACCAGAAAGCTTCCCGCGGGCAGATCTATGACCGCTACCAGAAGTTGTTGGCGGTCAATATGCCTTCTTTTGTAGTTTCTTTCACCTCTTATTCCCTTAACCAGCAGGAAATAGAGCGAATCAGCCGGGAATTAGCCGGTATTCTTAATCTTTCATTCCAGGAAGTTAAAACTAAGACCTTTTCTAGCCTACAGCCGCTGGATCCAGTGATTATCGCCGCGGATATCAGCCGGGAGCAGGCGCTGACCATCATCGAACGAAAGGCTTCCTTGCCTGGGGTCAATGTTTCGATCGAACCCAAGCGTCAGTACCCGGAAGGGAACTTAGCGTGCCATGTCATTGGCTACGTCGGGGAATTGAATCTTGAAGAATATAAGGATTTAAAAGATGTTGGCTATCGTATTGGTGACAGGATTGGAAAAACCGGTCTGGAAGCCTACTATGATAAGCTGCTCAAAGGTGACCATGGCGAACAGCAGATCGAGATCAGCGCCAGTGGCAGGCAACTGCGGCTCTTGCGGGAAACCGCGTCCTTAGGCGGCAATGACCTGGAGCTGACCATTGATGCTGAGGTGCAAAGATTGGTCCAAGACGCCCTGCAAGGAGTGAATGGCGCGGCTGTAGTCATGAACCCGCGAACCGGGGAAGTGATTGCGCTGGCCAGTTCCCCGGTGTTTGATCCGAATATATTTTTACGCCCAATCACTCGTGGGGAATTCCAATATCTTTTTAAAAATCGCGGCCGGCCGCTATTCAATAAAGCTATCCAGGCCCAGTATCCTCCAGGCTCAGGTTTTAAAATCATCACGACTGCCGCTGGTTTGCAGGAAGGGTTCATTATCCCGGAAGAAAAATTAGAATGTATCGGAGAAATGATCTTAGGCACCTATAATCAGGTGTTTAAATGCTGGAAAAAAGACGGCCATGGCAAAGTTTCCTTGGCCTCTGCCCTTGCCCAGTCCTGCGATGTATATTATTATCAATTAGGGTTCAGGCTGGGAGTGACCAGGGTCGCTGGCTATGCTAAAAATTTTGGTTTGGGAAGTCTGACTGGTATTGATCTGCCTTCAGAAAAGAAAGGTATCGTGCCGGACCGGGACTGGAAGAGAAAAGCCGTAAAAGAAGCCTGGTATGACGGTGATACGCTGAATATGTGCATTGGCCAGGGTTATTTGTGGGTCACGCCGCTGCAAATGGCGAACATTTTTAGCGCCGTGGCCAATGACGGGCCATATTACCGGCCCAAAGTGGTGAAGAGGATCATTTCCCCGGGAGGGAAAGTGTGTCATGATTTCTTCCTCGAGGAACAGGGACTGGTGGAGCTTGACCGTAAGAACTGGCAGATCATCAAACAAGGCCTTGAGGATGCTGTGACCTTCGGTACCGGCCGCCAAGCCTATATCAAAGGATTGCGGGTAGCTGGCAAGACTGGCACTGCCCAAAATCCGCAGGGTATCGATCATGCCTGGTTTGGCTGTCTGGCGCCGGTAGATAATCCGCAAATCGTCGTAGTGGTTTTTGTCGAGCATGGCGGCCATGGCGGAGTAGTGGCAGCGCCTATAGCGCGGCGTATTTTGGAGGGCTATTTCAAAAAAACTCCGTCTGAGCAGTGGCACGTAGCGTCGGAAGAAAGCGGGGACTAGATGCGTCAATTTCAAGATACTTTAAAGTTTGATTACTGGTTATTCATGGGCATGTTTCTGGTGTGCTTGTTCGGCATTCTGGGAATTTTCTCCATTGTCTATAAAAACCCAGGTGCTATTTCCTCAGGTATCTTGATCAAGCAGATCCTGGCTTTTTGTATCGGCTTGCTCGTAATTGTTTTCTCTCTGCAGCTTAATTATCCTACGCTCAAGAAATACGCCGTGGGTTTCTATATCACCAGTGTAGTCCTACTGGTATTGGT
>JACRDM010000031.1 GCA_016218565.1 Elusimicrobiota bacterium
AATCAGTTAGCGGAACGAAGTGGAGTCTAACTTGTACTCTTATGTCTGCGGTGACTGATGAAGGGGACTGGGTTTTAGATTCTTTTCTTGGATCCGGAACAATTTGCAATGAAATCCGGACGCAATTTTATTGGCGTTGAGCTTGGCGGTCAGGCGGTTACTCATTGTATTCCTCGTTTGAAGAAAGTAATATATGGGAATGATGCGCTTCCATTGTCGGAAGAATTGGGGTGGAAAGGCGGCGGTGGATTTAAGTTTTACGAACTTGCTCCAAGCCTGCTTCGTAAAGACAAATATGGCAATTGGGTCATTGACGAAAAAAATATAATGCCAATATGCTGGCCGCGGCTATGTGCAAGCATGAAGGATTTAGGTTCTTTCCGGATGAGGAAATATATTGGAAACAAGGCAAGTCCACAGAATCGGATTATATCTTTGTGACCACTTCTTTTGTCACTGTTGAACAGTTGGACAAGATTCACGAGGAAATGAAGAGCGGAGAGAGCCTGCTTATCTGCGCCAAGTCTTTTGCGCCGCAGGGTAAGGAGCGCCACGGTAATATTACGATCAAAAAAATTCCGCATTTTCAGCTGGAGAACGCCGAATTCGAAGGGCCCAAAATCTATCCTTTCTCAAGAATTGAACCGCATAATTTATTTAAGTATACAGCCGACAGCATTCAGCACTTTACTGAAACGATAAATTCAACGCACGCAATTCCTTTGGGTATAATCTTCAAAATGAAGGTAAACGGTGGATGTATATCTTTATTCCTCACACCGCAGTCGCGCCAAATATGAGCATAACTGGTTTGATAAGGATTAAGCAGGCAGAAAGATTTTAAGTCGAAAGGCAACGGGGACTATCCTTGAAATGGGAAGAAGGCGAGGGGATTGAGAAGGGTAGTCAGACAGGTAGTCAGAGAAAGGGCATTCTTCTTAGCGATAAGCAGAAAAAGATACTTGAGATACTAAAAACAAAACCGCAGATATCGAGGAAAGAATTGGCGGAGGAGTTAGATATCAATACTTCCGCAGTTCAAAAGCACCTTATGAAATTAAAGGAAGCCGGATATATTAAGCGTATCGGCCCTGATTTTGGCGGGCCTTGGGAACTATACGGGGATAACTTGTTTTAGGAGAACAACGGGATCAGGTACTTAAAAATCGGGGACAGGCACAGATGAAAGTCCTAGGTAATGACTTATTTAATAACCAGCCGGTTTTTGCCGCTATTCTGGAAGCTTTACAAGAGAACCGGAAACCTGAAGTTACCGGCTTGTCTGGGGTAAGCAAAGCTCTTTTTATACGCGCCCTCGGTAGCCAGCTGAACTGCCCCCTGCTCATTGTGGGGGAAGAAGAGCCAAGCCTTAAGTTCTACGATGATCTGCTCCTTTTTGCCAGTGCACAAGAGCTGGATATTTTTCTGGATGAAGAATATGGTTATCTGCGGTTACTGGAAGCTGTTAGAAATAAAACCAACTACTTTTGCGTGGCCAGCCGCGAAGCTCTGATCCAGCCGGTAATTCCTTTTGCGCAATACCAAAAATTGTATTTTTCTTTATCCGCCGGGCAAACTAGACAGCTGGCAAAGCTCGCCGGGACTTTAGTCGCGGCTGGTTATCAGCGTACTCCTTTTGTGGAAAAACCAGGCGAATTTTCCGTGCGCGGCGGAATTGTCGATGTCTTTGTGCCGTTAGCCGAGCATCCTGCGCGTCTGGAATTTACTGGCGATAGGCTGGAAAGTTTGCGGCAATTCGAAAGTCTTACCCAGCGATCGATAAAAATCCTGGACCGGCTCTCGATACTACCCTTAACAACAGGCCAGGAAAAGTCCCCGCTCTGGAGCTATTTTAGCGAACAGACCATAGTGGTCAAGAACGAATTATTAGCGCCGCAAGAACCATTACCCCTCTGCGGTTCCTGGTCCGAGCTGTCAATTACCCTGTCCCGATCTCCGCAAACCTTGTCTTTTGATTTTCAGCCGATGGAGAGTTTTCATAGCTCTATTGACCGGCTTAAGGAAAGGCTGAAACAGTGGCGCGGCCAGGGCTATGCCGTGACCCTGATAGCTGATAATGCCGGGCAACAACAGCGGTTGCAGGAATTGCTGTCCACAGACGCTGATTTTTGCCACCTGATGAGCGGGGTCATCTCCGGCGGGTTTATCTCTACTGTCCTGAAAGTGGCGGTGATCAGCGATGAAGAAATATTCGGCCGTTACCTGGAACGCAAATATTTGGCCAAAATAAAAAAGCCGCGGCCAGTACCGTTAAGTCCATTCACTGATTTAAAAGAACATGATTATGTAGTGCATGAAACCTACGGTATTGGTATCTATGAGGGTATCCAACGCCTGGTTGTTGGGAACAAAGAAGAAGATTTTTTGTCTTTAAAGTATGCTGAAGGAGATAGGCTTTATGTACCGGTAGAGCAGATGAAATTAGTACAAAAATATATTTCTGCCGGCGCTTATCCCGGTATCGCCAGGCTGAAGATGTATCGTTTAGGGGGGAATGCCTGGCAACGGGTCAAGGAGCAGGTCAAGGAATCAACGTGGCAGATGGCCAAGGAATTATTGGGTCTTCATAGCGAGCGTTCTATTATTGAAGGCCAGGTTTTTAATACTGATACCCACTGGCAGCAGGAGTTTGAAGCTGCTTTTATTTATGAAGAGACACCGGATCAAAGGCAAGCTATTCAGGCCGTCAAAGGAGATATGTCCGGGCCTAAGCCGATGGACCGGCTGGTCTGCGGCGATGTTGGATACGGCAAAACAGAGGTGGCGATGCGGGCAGCTTTTATTGCCGTGAACAACAATAAGCAGGCAGCGATTCTGGTGCCAACCACTATTCTGGCTGAACAGCACCTGAATACTTTCCGGGAACGGTTTGCCGATTATCCGCTGCGTATTGAGATGCTATCCCGTTTCCGCAGTAAAGCCGAACATGACCAGGTGATCAAGGACCTGGCCAAAGGACTGGTGGATGTGATTGTCGGAACTCACCGGCTCCTGCAGAAAGATATAAAATTCAAGGACTTGGGGTTGTTGGTGGTGGACGAAGAACAGCGGTTTGGCGTAAGCCATAAGGAAAGAATAAAACAGATATGTAAAAATGTGCATGTGCTGACCCTGACCGCCACCCCGATCCCCCGGACACTGGAGATGTCTTTGAGCGGTATCCGGGATGTCAGTTTGATCAATAATCCTCCAGAAGGCCGTTTGCCGGTTTCGACCTATGTAATGGAATATAATGATGAAGTGCTGCGCCAGGCCATTATTCATGAACTATCCCGTCAAGGACAGATATTTTACGTGCACAACCGGGTCCAGACTATCGACCGGTGCGCTAAAAAATTATCCGCGCTGGTGCCGGAAGCCAGGATAAGAGTGGCTCATGGCCAGATGAATTCCCGGGAATTGGAAAAGATCATGCTTGATTTTATGGCCAGGAAATTCGATGTGATTGTAGCTACCACCATCATTGAGTCAGGTTTGGATATGCCTAATGTCAACACCTTGATTGTGGACGATGCCACGAGATTCGGACTGGCTGACCTGTACCAATTGCGGGGCCGGGTGGGCCGGTCCAATCGCCGGGCTTACAGCTATTTCTTCTATCCTGGAAATTTTGTCTTTACCCAGGATGCGGCGGCGCGGCTCAAAGCTATTCAGGAATTTACCCAGCTTGGTTCTGGTTTCAAGATAGCCATGCGGGACTTGGAATTGCGTGGCGCCGGGAATTTACTGGGCAAGGAGCAGAGCGGTTATATTTCCAAAGTAGGATTTGACTTGTATTGCCAGCTGTTGCAGGAGAATATTCAGCGGCTAAAAGGACAGGGAAAGAGAATCACAATTACTCCCAGCATTAATCTGCGGCTAAAAGCCTATCTGCCAGTTCCCTATATCAGTGATGAATTGCCCCGGATGGAGATATATAAGAAACTATCCCAGGTGAGCGCGTTGGACGAGCTGCGCGAGGTCCAGGGCGAGATCAAGGACCGCTATGGTCCCTTACCTCTGGAAGTGCTTAATCTGATCGAGATAATAGAGCTACGGGTGCTGGCCCAGGACTTACTGATCGAGGAAATCAATGAGCAGGAGGCTCACTGGGAATTTCTGTTCCATCCCCAAACCAGGGTAGAAGGAGCCTCCTTGGTCCAGTTGGCTGGCAAGCTTCCCGGGGAAGTAAGCTTTCAGGCCGGACCACCGTTTACTCTGGTGGTAAAGAAAGGTCAGCGGACAAGATTAAGAAATATCTTGCAGAGACTCTAAGTTTATGATATAAGAGATATTTAATAATGCAAAAAATGAAAAACAAGGGGGGATACATGCATTGTAACAAGAAGGGGATACTCATCATCACAGCCTGGCTCATGATCCTGCTGGCCGGCTGTTCCCGTAAACAGGCGGTCTTAGCAAATATTGGCTCTAAAACTATCACCAGCGCTGATTTTGCTGAGCGGCTGAAACAGCTGCCACCCCAGTACCAGGCCCTGATCAAGTCTGAGGCAGAAAAGAAAACAATGTTAGACGCGCTGGTCAAGGAGCAATTGATAGTCCAGGAAGCTAAAGAACGGAATTTGGATCAGGAAAAGGCCATCCAGGCAAAAATTAATATGATCGTGGACCAGATCTTGCTGGAAGAAATGGTCAAAAGAGTGAGAGAGTCCCAGCTCAAACCCAGCGAAGCTGAAGCTAAAAATTATTATGACCAGCATAAAAGCGAGTTTGTCGGCCGGGAGCGGATAAAGGTGGCCCATATTCTGGTCAAAGAGAAAGCCCAGGCTGAGCAAGTATTGGCGCAATTGAAAAAAGGGGCTGATTTTGCCCAGGTCGCGAAAAAATATTCTATCGATAGCAACTCTAACAAGTCCGGCGGAGAAATGGATTATTTTGGCCAAGGCGACATGGTGCCGGATTTTGAAAAAGGAGCGTTCTTGTTAACTACTCCAGGTCAGATCAGCGAGTCGGTAAAGACTGTTTTTGGCTACCATATAATTAAGCTCCTTGACCGCAAAGCAGCCGGTGAAAGGAGCTTTGCCGAAGCTAAGCCAGAAATAGAGCAGTCGGTCGAGAAGAATAAGTTTGACCAGTGGATAGAAGGATTGAAGAAAAAATGGCATGTCAAAATAAATTATGACAAACTGCCAGAAATAAACATTGCCGGGGCCCCTGCCGCCAGCAATAGCGAAGGAGTAAAATAAGCATGAAAAAAGTTGGATTAATAGCAGTAGTTCTATTGATGGGGGTGTTGGGTAGCGGGAGCCTGCTGGCCAAAGTGGTCAATAAGACGGTAGCGGTAGTCAATAAAGAGGTCATCACCCTGGAAGATTTCAATAAGAAAGCCGGGCCAATGCTGGAACAGTACCGGCGGGTATATAAGGGCGCTGATGTAGAGGAAAAGCTTAAGGAAATGAAGAAAGAGATGCTGAACCAGATAGTAGAAGAAAAACTGCTGCGTCAAGAAGCGAAAAAGCAGAATATTGTCGTTACCAAACAGGATATGCAGAAAGGCCTTGACGAAGTAAAAAAGCGTTTTAATCCGGAAAATAATTCACAGGAATATAAAGATGAACTAAAGCGTCAGGGTTATACGGAAAAAGGATTTGAAAATGATATTAAGGAACAGCTGATGGTAATGCAATTGATCGACAAAGAGATCAAAGGCAAAGCCACGCTGCCTAATGAAGCTGAAGTCCAGAAATATTACGAGGAACATCAGAAAGAGTTAAAACAGGATGAACAAGCGCGGGCCCGGCATATTCTGATCCGGGTAGATGAAAAAGCGGATCTTAAAACCCAGTCAGCGGCTCTAAAAAAAACCCAGGAGATCCAGGCTAAAGTAAAGAAAGGCGAAGATTTCGCGGCTTTGGCCAAGGAATTTTCCGAAGATCCCGGCTCCAAGGAAAACGGCGGCGACCTGGGCTTTTTCACCAAGGAAACGATGGTCCCTGAATTCAGCAAGGTGGCTTTTGCTCTCAAACCTGGCCAGGTGAGTGATTTGGTGAAAACTTCCTTTGGCTATCATTTGATCAAAGTAGAAGAAACAAAACCAGCTAAACAACTAGCCCTGGATGATGAAGTGCCTGTAGCGGCTAATAAAAAAGTAAAAGTAAAAGAGTATATACAAAATATGCTCTATCAGCAGGCCATGGAAAAGAAATTTGAAGAATGGCTCAAAGAATTGAAAGGTAAGTCTAAAATAGAAACCTACCCGGTGGACTGAAAATATGACTGAACAGGAAAAACCAGTTTTAGGGATCACTGTTGGCGATGTTGCTGGCATTGGCCCGGAAATTATTGCCAAAGCTTGCCTGGAACCGGAAATTTATCATCTTTGCCGCCCGCTCCTGATCGGGGATGTGAAGATTTTCCAGGATTCAAAACGGTTTCCGGTAAAGAGCTTCACGATCAAGGTCATTAATAGGCCCAGCGAGGCAGTCTTTGAATTTGGTCGCATTAACATAATTAATATTGATAATATTAAGATGGCCGAGTTGAAGATCGGACAGGTGCAGAAGATGTGCGGCCAGGCCGCGGTGGAATACATCAAAGAAGCCGTCCGGCTGGCTCTGGCTGGTGAGATCAAGGGACTAGTGACCGCTCCCATTAGCAAGGAAGCCATGCATCTGGCTGGATTTAAATACAATGGGCATACTGAACTTTTAGCTGAGCTGACCAACACCGGCAAATATGTAATGCTCTTGACTGGCGGCACGCTGAAAGTGATTTTACTAACCAGGCATATAGCCTTGAAAGACGTGAGTAAAAATATTACCGCGGAAAAGATAACCGAAGCGATAGAGCTAGGGGATAAGGGCCTAATATTCTTCGGCCTCGATTCTCCCCGGATCGTTGTCTGCAGTTTGAATCCGCATATGGGTGAAGGCGGTATTTTGGGTAATGAAGAAAAAGAGATCCTTATTCCGGCCGTAAACCAGGCTAAAAAGAAAGGCTATCACGTGGATGGTCCTATTTCCAGCGACTCGGCGTTTTATTACGCGGCCGGCGGCAAATATGACCTGGCTATCGCGATGTATCACGATCAGGGTATGATACCTATAAAATTATTGGCCTATAAGAGAAGCGTAAATATGACTCTCGGATTGCCTTTTGTCCGTACTTCGCCTTGCCATGGCACAGCCTATGACTTAGCCGGTAAATGGGTGGCTGATTCAGGCAGTATGCTGGAAGCTTTAAAAGTAGCGGCTAAAGCCTGCCGTTACTCTGAGCTGAAATGACAAATGACAAAATCCCAATGACAAATAAATTGCACAAATCCCAATTGCCGATTAGTAATTGGCCATTCATTTGATATTGGTCACTGGGAATTTGGAATTATTGTAGACGGGTGGTCCAGCGGGGTGAAGAAAACGTGGGGGCAACATTTTTTACGGGATAAGAGCGTTGCCCAGGATATCATACAAGCAGCGTCTTTGACAAAAGATGATCGGGTTATAGAGATTGGACCTGGCCGGGGAGTGATGACCAGGTTGATGGCTCCGCTGGTACGGCAGTTGATCGCGGTGGAGATTGATCCGCGGTTAGCGCAGGGTCTGCAGGCAGACTTCAGACCGCAACCTGAAGTAATAATTTTACGGCAAGATATTAGGCGCTATAAACTGCCGTCAGAATTACTGAGTGGGCCATTGAAAGTCATTGCTAACCTGCCTTATTATATTACCTCTCCGATCATTTTCCAATTATTAGATTGGCATTTAGTGAATCCGGAATTTAGGAAAACCGTCATCATGGTGCAAGAAGAGATTGCCCAGCGGTTGGCTGCTGATCCCGGGCGTAAGGAATATGGCGTACTATCCATTATGGTGCAATTTTACGCTGCAGTTCATATTGTACGCTTGGTGCCGGCCAGTTGTTTCACGCCGGTACCCAAAGTTGATTCAGCAGTGATCGAGATAGAATTTTTACCGCAACCGCGGGAGAAGGTGCCCAGTGTCCCCACTTTCAAAAAGGTAGTCAAGGCTGCCTTTGCCCAGAGGCGCAAGACCATTCTAAACAGTTTAAAGCATAATTATGGAATCAACGTCGACTTACTTGACCTAAGCCTAAAGGAAGCGGGGATAGAACCCGGACGGCGGGCTGAGACTCTCAGTATCGCTGAATTTGCCCGCCTAACAGAAGCCATCTATGAAAAGCAAAAAGGTAACAACTGATTTTTTTATCTTAATTATTTTTATAGCGGCTATTACCCTCTGGCACTATCTGAGTTCTGGTGATAATGTTTTTTTACAGGGTGTTTTCCGTAAATTATATTATATCCCGATCATCTATGCGGCTTTTAAACTTGGCCCGCTAGGCGTAGCAGCAACGGCTTTTATCAGCAGTTTCTTTTATATGTTAAGGATCTGGCCCCCGCCGCAGCAATTGGTGACCAGCTGGATATTGGACAATGCCCTGGAAATTATTCTCTACATCATTGTGGGGTTAACCGTGCATATACTGGTCCAGCTGGAAAACCGGGGCCAGGCAGCTCTGGTGAAGGCCCACCAAGACCTGCTAAAAAAAGAACAAATGAAATCCAAGTTTATCTCCATAGCTTCTCATGAATTCCGTACCCCCTTAACCGTGCTCAATGGGTATATCAGCTTGTTTGAGTTAGGCCTGTTTAAAGATAAGGAGGGAGAATTTAAACAAAAATGCGGCAAAGCCAAGGAAATAATCAACCGTTACCTGCAGACTATTGACAATGTATTGGATATGGTTAAGACTGAGCAAAAAGATAAGTTGGAAAAAAGAGACGAGTTGAATTTAAATGAACTCATTAAGGAAGTATATGGCGACTTGGAAATATTTGCGCAGAAACGCAAGCAGACTTTGGTTATGGAGCTTGACCAGAATTTGCCATTGGCCAAGATGAATAAACGGGAAATGAACCAGGTGATCACTAATTTGGTAATGAACGCGATTAAGTTCACGCCAGACGAAGGAAAGATTACGATCCGGACCAAGACGTTCCCGGATAAGATCCAGGCGGAGATCGCCGATACCGGCATCGGTATTCCGGAAAATGAGTTTGAAAATATTTTCGAAAGTTTTTATGAAGTAAAGTCTGATGACCAGCACTCCTCCGGCACTTTTGAATTTAAGAGCGGATCGCTGGGATTAGGATTAACCCTGGTCAAAAAAATAATTGAAAATAATAATGGTAAAGTATGGGTAGAAAGCGTCGTGGGTAAGAGCAGTACTTTCTATTTCACCGTACCCGTGGAGAAACCAGAGGAAAAACATGAGTCCGTATAGCGAAAAAGTAATGGAACATTTCCGTAATCCCCACAATGTGGGAGAGATGGAGCATCCTGATGGTATCGGCCATGTAGGCAACCCTGTTTGCGTTACGCCGGACACGCTAGTGTTGGGTAATAGCCGGGTAATCCCCATAAATAGCCTGGCAGAAAATAAGAAAGTGCTGTCACATGACGGCAAATATCACACAATAATTAAAATGTATTCACGGCTATACCAGGGCAAAACCTACCAAATAACAACCCCTAATTTGGGAAATATGAGTATAACCCCTGAACATAATATATTGGCGTTGTCTCTTAATAAATTTGATCACAAATTTCGCAACTATAAGAAATTTGTTCCTGATTGGCTATCAGTGCGGGAGCTCAAGAAGGGTGATGTTTTATTATATCCAATTCCCAAGGAAATAAAAGACGCGGAATACATGGAAATAAATATAGATAAACCAGGTTACGACTTCAAGAGCAAACCTCTGCCGAAGAAAATCAAAGTTACTAATGAATTTCTCAGATTGGCAGGATATTTTTTAGCTGAAGGTTATGTACGTACCGATAAATGTAAGGGTACGCTGGGCTTTGTGTTTGGCAGTAGAGAGCAGAATTATGTGGATGAAGTTGAGGCAAGTATTAAGAAGGTTTTTAATATCAGTCCCGCAAAACTGGTAAAGAATAATAATTCTATTAACCTTATGTTTTATAGCGCAATGCTGGCAAGATTTTTTGAAAAGCATTTCGGTAAAGGGGCTGCCAACAAACATTTACCGCATTGGATGACTTTACTGCCATTAGAGAAACAAGAACATATTCTATGCGGTCTTTGGCGCGGGGATGGCTATATCAATGAAAGATCATCAAAATTTGTGACGATATCTAGAGATCTGGCTTATCAAGTGCGATTGATCTTGCTCAGAGAAAAGATGATCTTTAGTTTTCTGACAACTGGCAAAAAAGGAAGGCATAAGCAGCACTATTCGATATATGTAAAAGAACAGGGTTCAAAATTAAAACTTGCAGAAATAGTCGGGGTTAAATTAATTGGAAAAATTAAGGAAAAATATCTCAAGAAATCCTGGTATGATGATAATTATTATTATCTACCTATTCGTAAAATCAGCTCATTTGATTACAACGGGGTAGTCTATAATATGGAAATTGAGGGATCGCATTCTTATGTAACTAACGCGGCAACATTACATAACTGCGGGGACATAATGGAGCTATATATAAAGGTAAAAGATGGCATAATCACTGACGCCAAATTCAAAACCTTTGGTTGTGGCGCCGCTATAGCCACTAGTTCCATGGTCACAGACATGGTGAAGGGGAAGGCCATCCCGGAAGCTCTGGCAATTTCCAATAAAGCAGTTGCTGAAGCCTTGGGTGGTTTGCCTCCGGTAAAGATGCATTGCTCTGTTCTGGCAGAACAGGCTCTCAAGGCAGCTATTGATGATTACTATAAAAAAAGTGGCAAGCCTTCCCCGGTAAATCCGAATGATATTCGCGATGAACATTGCACTGAATAAAAACGTAATAGTTTAGCCAGCCGAAGCGGTTGACGGAGCAGTCCGGGCAAGCAGAGACACACCCTACAGCAGAAAAAACCAGCCACAATTGATACAACCAGGAGTTTCGGACGCCTCTGATTATAAAGGTGCCAAAATAGTGACGATAAAATAGGCTAAAATGGTTTAGATTGAAAAGGTGTTTTTGAAATGTTGACAAAATCTTTTTTATTTGCTATAAATATAGCTAATGGGAGTAG
>JACRDM010000028.1 GCA_016218565.1 Elusimicrobiota bacterium
AAACTCGTCTCTGATTTAGTGAAAAGAGGAATTATATCCCGTCTTAAGGCAGGTAAATTCTTAATTATTCCTCAAGAATTAGGTAGCACAGAACAATACATTGGCAACTGGTATATAGCTGCCAGAGAAGTAGTAAATTCTCCTAATTATTATATTGCTTTTTACAGTGCTATGCATTACTGGGGGATGTTAACTCAACCTTTGGTTAAAATCTTTGTAATTACTCCCCAAAGACAAATTGTGCCTAAAGAAATGAAAGATAAACTGGTTTTTGTTTTTACAAATAAAAAGTCTATTTGGGGAATTAAAGAAGAATGGGCAACCAAAACTGAAAAGATAAGAATCTCTGATTTGGAAAGAACTATTGTTGATGTCTTAGCTCATCCTCAATATTGTGGTGGTATTACAGAGGTAGCAAAAGGGATTTGGTTAGTAAAAGATAAGATTGATTATCCTAAATTATGCAAGTATGTAGATAAATACAATAAGAATGTAGTAGCTAAACGGCTCGGGTATATTTTGGAAATTCTTAAGATTGACCAGCCTGCATTAATTGAAAAATTAAAAAAATATGTCAAAAATCGGTATGATTTATTCGATTCTACGCTAACTATAAAAAGAATAGACAAAAATAATTGGCGTTTGATTGATAATGTAGGGCAAAAGCAAATTCTTAACTTAATGAGGTGGTCGGGTTTGTCAAGACCAATTTTTAAAGAATTTAAGGTGGAACGATTTGTCAGTGAAGGATGGCCTCTTGTGTTTTCACGGCAAGCGTTCTCTTTTCAAAAACATCATACTTTGTGATCAGCTCTGAAATTTCTTGCCCCCTATATATTTGCCAAGGGGTTTTGTAACCCAGGGCTTGATGAAACCGTTCTTTGTTGTAGCGCTCGAAATATACCGCCAGCCCGCTGCGAGCTTCTGGAATCGTCTGGTAACCATATAAGTAAACATTTTCGTATTTGACGGAACGCCATAACCGCTCAATGAAGATATTGTCCAGACATCTGCCTCTGCCATCCATGCTGACACTGATGGCCCGGCTGGTTAGCTCATGTATAAAGGCTTGACTGGTAAACTGACTGCCCTGATCGGTGTTGAATATCTCCGGAGAGCCATATTTAGATAGAGCTTCCTGCAAAGCTTCTACGCAGAAACTGGTATCCAGGGTATTGGACAGTCGCCAACTTAAAACTGCCCGGCTATGCCAGTCGATAACCGCGGTCAGGTAAGCAAAGCCCTCAATTAGACGGATATATGTGATATCCGCACTCCACACCTGATTGGGCCGGGTGATTTCCACCTCTCGTAACAGGTACGGATAAATCGTATGCTGAGGATGAGGCAGGGACAGATTCTTTTTAGGGAATATCGCCTGCAGCCCCATAAATCTGAGCAGTGTGCGAACATGGTCTTTGCCGACACTATAGCCGCGTTCTTGCAGATACCGGGTCATCTTCCGCACTCCATAGAACGGCATGCGGGTATATTGTTCGTCCAGCAGATTCATCAGGGTTTGATCCCGTGCGCTGATGGGTATTGGTTCATAGTAGAGCATTGAACGATTCAATCCCAGCAACTGGCATTGCCGACGGATACTGTAAACACAATGTTCTTTGTCAAGGAGCGATTTTCGCGCTTCTATCCCAAAAGACTTAATTTTTTTTTAAGCCAGTCGTTTTCAACCTTGAGCTCGCCGATCACCCGGTGCAGCTTGTCGCTCAATTCCTGCTGCTGTTGGGCTCCGGAAATGTCCGGTTTGCTGAATATCTCGGCACAGCGTTGCATAAGCTCCTGCTTCCACTGGCTGGCTTGATTGGGATGGACCCCGTATTCTGAGCTTATTTGTGCCAGCGTCTTTTCGCCTCGCCACGCTTCAAGCGCTACTTTCGCCTTGAGCATTGGTTCAATCTTTTTTCGCATCATGATATTGACCTCCTTTGAGATATTGACCTCCTTTGAGGCTCTTATTATACCGCATTTTCACCTTAATCAGACCTCAAAAGTGGTCCGGTTTTTCCCGACCATTATAGATTTTTATATATTGACATAATAATAAGCTTTCTGCTATAATTACACATACACTGGCTGTTATAAGAAATAGTTGGTCAAACAGTAAGGGAGGTGAGTCCGAAAGCGGTTAAAACTTCTTAAAAAATGTTTTAAGAAGTCCTCTCATGTTTGATAATGTTATTAGTAAAAGGAACATTCTTGGTTTTTTAGTTATGACCTTGCTGTCTCCTTTCGCCAAGACATTATTGGACAGAGAAAAAGACATATAAGGAGGAACACAATGCAAGGCAGTAAGCTGTATGTAGGTAATCTAAGTTATTCTATCAGTAATGAGGAACTCAAAGAAGCGTTTGCTCCTTTCGGTGAAGTTAAACAGGTCAATGTCATTGAAGGTAAGGGTTTCGGTTTTGTGGAAATGGCTACGCCGGAAGACGCCGAGAAGGCCAGGGAAGCCTTGAATGGTAAAGAATTTAATGGCCGGACGATGAAAGTTGACGAAGCCCGTCCACCGAAAAGCAGACCCAGAAGAGATTTCCACAGTGCTGGTGGCGGCGGTCGGGGAAGATATTAATCAAGTAAACAATAAACTGGTTTTGGTGTCTAATAGCTGGCGACTTAACTAAACCGGTTATTTAATATAAACTGCCAATACTGCCAATAGAGAGATTTCCGCCTGAATCGGACAAGAAAATTTTCCCTATGTCCAGTGAAGGCGGAATTCTCTTTTTGTAATAGGCCGATATTTCTCCTTAACATATTATCTTACTATTATATACACTAAATCATTGCTGTCCAAATTACCGTCATTGCGAGCGAAGCGAAGCAATCTCTCCGACGGGATTGTTTCGTCGCTACATTCCTCGCAATGACATTTTGAAATCGATTCTCAAAATGGTATTACCGTCGCAGAATAGACGCTAATTTGGACACTAGTGACATTAAATATGAGGGTGCCAATCCGGCCGGCAGCCACAAGCCCAACACGGCCGTGGCCCAGGCTTATTATAATATGAAAGAAGGAATCAATCGCATTACCACCGAGACCGGAGCCGGTCAGTGGGGCAGTGCCCTGTCTTTTACCGGCGCTTTGTTCGGTATTGAAATTAAAGTTTATATGGTCAGGATTAGTTATGCTCAAAAGCCTTACCGCCGCATTATGATGGAGACTTGGGGAGCCAAATGTGTGCCCAGTCCCAGCCCGGATACCAAGACCGGGCGGGAAATACTGGCCAAAGACCCGGAATGTCCGGGCAGTTTAGGCATGGCTATCAGCGAGGCGGTGGAAGACGCCGTTTCCCGCGATGATACCCATTATTCACTGGGCAGCGTGCTTAATCACGTGCTTCTGCACCAGACGGTTATCGGTTTAGAAGCCAAGAAAGTAATGGAAGATATCGGCGATTATCCGGATATAATTGTCGGATGCATCGGCGGAGGTTCGAATTTTGCTGGTATTTTCTTGCCTTTTCTTAAAGATAAAATTGACGGGAA
>JACRDM010000026.1 GCA_016218565.1 Elusimicrobiota bacterium
AGAATCTGAGTAATGGAGTAAAGATTGATGATCAGCCGGATAAATCAGTATTAGAGCAAAATAAACAACAGTCAGATGATGCCGTAATTGCCACAGCGCACTGGGGTGAAGACGGAATATATTGGCGCTGGTCTGATGGCGGGGTAGAGGCAACAGCTTTTGCTTTACAGGCATTACTAACTGTTGACCCGAAGAATAAGCTTATTGAGCCGGTAACCAACTGGTTAATCAAAAACCGCCGCGGCGCGCAATGGAGTAATACGCGGGATACGGCAATTACGATTTTAAGTCTTAACCAATACTTGAGAAAGAGCGGGGAATTGCAGTCGGAAATGGAATATGAACTCTATGTAAATAATAACCTGATTGCCAATAAAAAGATAACGCCGGAGCAGGTTTTCAGCGCCCCGAGCAGTTTTGAGATTGACCGCAGGTATCTTAAAGACGGGATAAACGAGATTTACATCAAACGGAGGAAAGGTAAGGGTCCTCTCTATTTTTCCGCCCAGGCAAAGTTTTTCAGCCTGGAAGAACCGATTACTGCTGCCGGCAATGAAATCTTTGTCTCTCGCCAGTATTATAAACTTGTGGGCCGTCCCACTCTGCTGAAGGGCTATGTTTACGATAAACAGCCGCTTAATGATGGGCAAACAATTAGCAGCGGTGAGAGAGTGGAAGCAGTGATTACCATCGAGGCAAAAAATAATTACGAGTATCTGGTGTTTGAGGACCTGAAGCCTGCTGGTTTTGAAGCAGTGGAGGTTCGAAGCGGAGGCTCTCTTTATGCCAAGGAATTAAAATCAGGTGCGTTAGATTACACTGGCCGCACCCGCTGGGTTTATCAGGAATTGCGTGACCGCAAAGTAGCTTTATTTGTGGATAAACTCCCTGAAGGAGTCTGGGAGATCAGGTATGATCTGCGGGCTGAAACGCCGGGTGAATTCCATGCCTTGCCGGTTATGGGATATGCAATGTATGTACCGGAGATTCGCGCCAACAGCCGGGAAGTGCGCCTCACAGTTAAAGACAAAGAATAGTTGATAACAGGACGCTGGTGTCTTGGCTATTCTCCATACGGAAGCGTAGGTTGAAACTTTATTCGTATAAATAATTCGCAGAAATATGACTTGTCAATGACAGAAAGTCGTGTTAAAATTAATTATTATTGCAAATTGGTGGGAAACTATGAGTATGGTGGAAGTACAATCTCTGAGAAAAGAATATGATTCCCTGGTAGCGGTACGGGATATCAGTTTTTCTGTCGCTGCCGGGGAAGTCTTGGGCCTTATTGGCCCTAATGGGGCAGGTAAAACTACGCTGCTTAAAATGCTGGCTACTCTTTTACCGCCCACAGCCGGAGAAATTATTATTTCCGGGTTGAATACTGCTCATGATTACCTGGCTTTACGGGAAAAGATCGGGTTTTTACCTGATTTTTTTAATCTGTACGATGACCTGACTATTGAGGAATGTTTGACCTTTTTTGCCCAGGCCTACCGGATTAAGGAGCAGGAAATCGAACGCAACATCTATGAAACCCTGAACTATGTTGATTTGCAAACTAAGCGGTCTGATTATATCAGAAACCTCTCTCGCGGCATGGTCCAAAGATTAGGATTGGCCACGTTGCTGGTGCACAAGCCGGAAATATTCCTCTTAGACGAGCCTGCCTCAGGCTTAGACCCAAGAGCCCGGGCGGAATTACGCCAGGTCTTGAAAAAGTTAAGTACAGCGGGGAAAACAATTATTATTTCTTCACATGTGCTGGCGGATCTGGCGGATATTTGTTCTCATATTATTATTATGGATAAAGGTAAGCTGTTACGCTATGCGCCGGTAGAGCAGATCACCGCGCAGGTGAGCGATAGAAAGAAACTGCGTATCACTGTGCTGGAGAATAGCGGCTTGGCGAAAAAAGCGCTGGAAAATTATGACGGCGTAAAGATAACAGCGATACAAGAAAAAACCTTTATTGTGGAGATAGAAAATAAAGCGGAAAAAATAGCCGGATTAAGCTCATATTTAATACTTAGTGGCCTGCAACTACTGGCATTTTATGAAGAAAAGGATAATTTGGAAGAGGTTTTTCTTAAAATCACTGCCAAAGGACTAGATTAATAATATGGTCAACCCGCTGATACTACGCTATAAATACAGCTTACTAAGACCTAAAGATACAGTGATCTATTCTGCGGTGTATCTCGGCCTTATCGCGGTCATCCTGTTCTTCGCGTATGTAGTGATCTGGTCTTCAAGTATACCTCAGGATATGAATATAGAAGAGATACATAGAGGCGTTTATGCTGTCTTGGTTATTATGCAGGTCGCCATTATTCTAATCTGGGCAAGTTATAATTCTGGTTCAGCCATTCCTAATGAGATCCAAAGAAAATCGTATGATTTTTTCAGATTATTACCCTTAACGCCTTGGCAAAAGACCACGGGTATTTTAATTGGCAGTAATGTAATAACATATATTCTTGGAGCGATTAATTTTATCCTGCTTTTAGTTTTCGGGTCATTAGGGCAGTATAACTTCGAATTCCAGGTTGCTACGATCCTCTTATTGATTTCCCTGACCTTGTTCTTAAACTCATTGACGCTGCTGGCTTCTATTAATCCGGATAGTAAGCGCAAAAGTGGGACGCAGCATCCTGCTAAGCTGATAGTCTTAGGATTGTTTATTGCTCCTTATCTGTCCTTCTTTTTCTCGAGCAAAATAGTAACTTCAAAGGTGACGTTCTTTGTCTTTACGTATCCGGCTGGATATTTTTGGCCACTGGTTATAGTCTATTGCGCGTTTTGGGTGTTATTGGGTGTGCTGCGCAGGTTTAAGTTGGAAAGGGTCCCCTTGTTTAGTTTTCCCGGAGCGGTCTTATTTTTAATCGGATTTGAAGGTATTGCCGCGGGACTGTTTTGGCCGTTTTTCCGGGTAGAAAATTATATTGGCTTGTATAGTTACCGGGTTCTTTCCCTGGTTGCTCTTTTCTTGATCTCTGTAGGGATACTTAATAATGAAAGCCAGTATCTGGAAAAGAGCCGGAGAATTTTACTGGCACAGTATCCTACAGCGAACAGTCTTGGCCGGTTTCTCTGGCGTTCTAATCTTGGGAAAAGCCTGAAATCGTTTTTGATCTGGGCTTTTTTTACTATGACCTTCTTGCTGTTCGCTGATAACCCAGTCTGGTACAATGCCGCGGTTTGCGCCAATCTTTTCTTATATTACCTGTTTTTTATTTCCTTGATCGAATTGAACATATTGTACCGGCAACAATACCGGAAAGTAAAGATCCTGCTTATTTTTATAGGACTTACGTTTCTATTTGTACCCTTATATAGTATGATTTTCATAAAATTTGAAAATATTTATTTGTATAGCCTTTTTGGCTTTATTAGCGCGCTATTCGATCAACATAATCAAGCTATTCATAATATCAAGGTACAAGGAACGATATTCCTGGTGAATTCAGGCATTTGTCTTGTCCCGCTTTATTTTATCTATAAAGGTTATAATAATATCCTGGCGCTCGCCAAAGAAGTGATACAAAGTAAGTAGCGCGTAGAAACCCAATGGAGAAGAGCACATACGGTATCTGGTAATTAGTTTAGCCATACTTACAGTTTTGATCTTTTCTATGTTCAGGATCAGGAAGCTGACGTTTATACGCAAATAGACTTGCATATATAAAAAGACAGAGAGTTTGTGGTACTGGAGGATTTATGCGCAGTATAATTGTTTCTCTGGGATTGGTGCTGGCGGGAGCGCTGTTTGCGCTGGGGATCAGGGAGCTGAGAATAAACCGCCAGAGAAAGTACGGGCTTTTTATTTCCACTGTGCTGATGGCTTTATATTTGTTAGGGGCTCGTTATACAGGAGCGGCAGAGCCGGCCAAGAGTGTTCGTGAAACAACTCTCAGTCAGAAAGACCGGATGCAGATAGCGGAACTGGTCAAGACTAAAGAATGGCAGAATTTTAAAGCGTTCTGGAAAAAGCTCGATGCAATTGTACCTGACAAGAATAAGTTAAAGGATGAAAAAGAAGTGTCCTATTTTGGAGAATATGCTGGTGCAATTAATGGTGAAGAATGGAATAAATTAGAGAAAGAACTTAAGATATTGATTAGTGATTTGAAAAAGTATGAACAAAAAGGCGTACTCAATCCAGTAGCGTCGAACCTATTGGAAAGGATTTGCGGCGCAAGACTTAGTTATATGGCTCATGGGTTTAAAAGTATGATCGTGAGGATGATCTCACCTCTGTCTTTAATTAACGAAGAAAAGGCATTAGAGAATTTAGAAAGAAAAATTGATCACTTGTTACTTTTGAAGAGTAAAGATAAAGTTGACAACGATGAGTTTGCGCAGGCGCTGACTAATATTCAGGAAGAAATTAAAGTGTTTTCTATACTAAATACCGGAAATATCCATGGTGGCCGGTTTTATTCAATGGCTGATACATTGGCTGCGCATGACCGGAACGAAACTCCTGACAAAAAATATAATATTGAAGAATATATAGCTTCATTTGAAAAAGAGTATGCTGACTTCCAAGCTGGAAGAAGAAAGGAAATGAGCGCAGAAGAAGAAAAATACTATAAAGACCTAAGCGCTAAGTATGAAGAAACAAAGCGGGTGCTGAAAGAATTAAAGCCAGTGCTCCCTTTAATGAATGAATTGATCGCTGACCTAGAACAATAACTATATGCAACTATACTTGCATATAGTAATAAGATTGGATATACTAAGGTTGTATGATAAAGAGAAAATATTGGCTTAAAAAAATAGAAGAGTTATGGCGGGGGCGTTCAATAGTATGGCTTTCGGGAGTGCGGCGGGTCGGGAAAACGGTGCTTACCAAGAGCTTGCCTCGCGTAAAATATTTTGACTGCGAATTGCCGAGAGTGCGCAATATGATGGCTGACCCTGAAAGGTTTCTAAAGAACGTAAAAAGCCAGTGCTTGGCGCTTGATGAAATACACCGGGTTGATAATCCTTCTGAAATTTTAAAGATAGCGGCAGATCATTTTCCTCGCCTGAAAATCCTGGCTACCGGGTCCTCGACATTGAGTGCTTCCACTAAATTCAGAGACACCTTAGCGGGAAGGAAAGCGGAGCTCTGGCTTACTCCGATAATGTCTGATGATTTGGAGCGGTTTCGCTCAGGTAATCTTAAGCATAGATTGCTTTTTGGGGGGCTTCCGCCATTTTATTTAAGCCGGCGCTTTCCGGAAAAATATTTTCAAGAATGGGTTGATGCTTACTGGGCAAAAGATATACAGGAGCTTTTTCGACTGGAGAGACGCAGTTCATTTCAGAAGTTCCTTGAACTCCTGATGATACAGAGTGGAGGCATCTTTGAGGCCAATAAGTTTGCCAATCCGTGCGCGGTTAGTCATACCACCATCGCCACTTATTTAAGTGTATTGGAAGAGACTTATGTGGCGCACGTGATCAGGCCGTTTAGCACGTACAAAAAAACTGAAATAGTCGCTGCTCCCAGAGTGTATATGTTTGATACAGGATTTGTCTGCTATTACAAAGGGATACAGGAGCTATTAGCCAAAGAAACAGGATTCTTATGGGAACATTTTGTGCTTAATGAGCTTCAAGCTCGCTTACAATCTCGACATATTCACTATTGGCGGGATAAACAAGGGCATGAGGTGGATTTTATTATTGGACGGAGAGGTCAACCGCCAATCGCCATAGAGGCAAAGTGGAACAGTCGTGATTTTAACATTGTAAATCTAAGAGTGTTTTTGCGTCAATACCCGCGGTCAGAAGCATTGGTAGTATGCGCTGATTTGTCTGCGACAATAATAAAGCAAGTAGATGGAATTACTATAACTTTTATGGGAATATCGGAATTGGCACGTTGGATTGAGGAGAATGAGATTGTCAAAGCAAGCTCTTGAAGAATTGAAACCGGTTCTCCCTATATTAAATGAGTTGATCGCTGATCTGGAACAATAATGAATCCCTATTTCATCTACGAAATAACCCCGCGCTGTAATAGTAATTGCCTTTACTGCTATAATGTCTGGAAACAGGATCAGAGCTATCCGCAAGAAGAACTGCCTCTATCTAAAATAAAGGAATTGTTTGAAAGAATATTGGCTGAAAATAACCTGGCAGGAGTAACTCTGGCTGGCGGCGAGCCGTTACTGCATCCGGATATTGTGAAAGTAGCGGCTTTTCTAAAAATCAAGAAGGTCAGGGTCGGCCTGGCTACCAATGGTAGTTTGTTGGATGAGAGTATGACCCGTAAACTAATTGACGCGGGGATTGATTACTTTGAGATATCTCTGCCAGGGGTAGAAGAACAAACCTATCAAGCGCTGACCCGGACTGATTATTTTAGAGAATCCAGACAGGCTATTCTCAAAGCTAAAAAGTATAAAGCCAAAGTGACAGTTGCCACGATTATTACCAAGCTAAATTTGGCTGATTTTAATGAGATTATAGATTTGTGTTTAGCATTTTCAGTGGACAGTTTGGCCTTGAACCGTTTTGTACCGGGTGGAGCTGGGCTGGAACACTTGGCTGATTTAGCTATATCCGCAGAGGAACTTGCCGCTGTGTTGTTTAGGCTTAATGATCAGAACCGGGAATACTGTTTTCCGGTCAATATTACTATTCCTGTTGAATCGTGCGTGATTGAACATAGCAAATATCCATATTTGAATTTCGGTACGTGCGCTTGCGGGCAAATAAAGTGGGTGATCGACCCATCAGGTAATTTGCGGACCTGCGAGCAGAATCCGGAGATTATCGGAAATCTCTTCAAAAACGAATTTAAGGACCTGGCTCAGTCTTTGACCGTCAAAGAATTTCAAAGTAATGACTTAAAAGCGGATTGTCGGGAATGCGCGAGGTATCAGAATTGCGGCGGCGGTTGCAGGTTTTGCCGTTCATAGGCATTCCAGCCTTTGGTCATTTCCGAATGCTCTTATCGGGAATCTATAGCTTATTGAACTGCAATTTATCACTAGTTACCCATAATGTTTATTGACATATTTACCATTACATGATATATTAAAGTAGTAGTTTATAATAACAATTGCTAAGGTAGGGTATTAATCATGTATAAGCGACTTCAGAAGTTCATCTCCAGGGGTCACGAAAGCGCTTTTCTCTGGGGAGCGCGCCAAACCGGCAAAAGCACACTTCTTAAACAGCTTTACCCCAACGCTGCTTATTATGATCTTCTCTTGTCTGACGAATATGAGCGTTTTATCAGAAGGCCTTCGCTTCTCAGAGAGGAGCTATCCGCGGTAAAACAACCGCATCATAGTCCGGTGATAATTGATGAAATCCAACGAATTCCCGTTCTGCTAAATGAGATCCATTGGTTAATAGTGAACAAAGGGGTAACTTTTATATTATGCGGATCAAGCGCTCGCAAGCTATTACGCTCCGGTGGCAATCTTTTGGGTGGAAGAGCTCTGCGCTATGACCTCTATCCTTTAGTCAGCGCTGAGATCCCGGATTTTCAGTTAATGCGCGCCTTAAATCATGGGCTGCTGCCGCGCCACTATACTGCTCCATCACCGCAGAAACTTATATCTTCGTATATCGGCAATTATTTAAAAGAGGAGATAGCTGCTGAAGCTTTGGTACGCAAAATACCTTCTTTCGCGCGCTTTCTTGATGCCGCGGCATTTTCTAACGGAGAAATGGTCAACTTTCAGAATATTGCTACAGAATGCGGCGTTAGTTCTCCAACCATAAAAGAATACTTCCAGATACTGGAAGATACGCTAATTGCCAGGTTCCTGCCGTCGTTCCAGAAACGGCCAAAACGCCGGGTTATTCTCGCACCGAAGTTCTATTTCTTTGATGTGGCGATCGCTAACTATCTTACCAAGAGAAAAAATATTGAAATGCATAGCGAAGCATTCGGCAAAGCCTTTGAGCATTTCATGTTCCAAGAAATATATGCGCACAGTAAGTACTCTGGATTAGATTATCCTGTTGCCTATTGGCGGACAACTTC
>JACRDM010000033.1 GCA_016218565.1 Elusimicrobiota bacterium
ATCCTCTACTCTGAACTGCATGGATTCGCGAGGGCACCTTAGAGCAATCTTTTATTCGGGGTTATTCCTATAAGTTCTTTAATCTTTATTATTAAGTATATCCGCTTTTTCTATTGCTTCTTCCACCTCTTTCTGTGATACAGCAAATTTGGCTTCATATTGCAACGGGTGCCTTTTTCTTCTCATGCGTTTGAATGTTTGCACTAGTATCGAATAATCCAGGCCAAACACTCTTTCCACTACTTCGGTGATGGTTACATGAGTATATTTGGAGGTGGGGCGATATCCATAGAATCTAATGAGCGCGTTTCCGGCATGAAGAAGAGCATCATAAGCTGATTTATAAGCGGTAAGAGGATATTTAACGCGGTTAAAACGGGCTGCTTCTATTTCTTCCTCGGCAAATTGTAAAAATTCAGCAATATTATGTTTAGAAGTTACTTCTTTTCGCAATTGCCCTTTTTTTACCAGGTCATCTAATTTCATCAATATTGCCTTTTAAAACAATCTTGGGACGATTCAGAATATTTGAGACAAAAGAATTGCTTTCTTTTAGCTTTTCTTTAATCTCCCGTTTTTTATAGATAACGTAATTTATCTCCCGGTTGAATCTTTTTTCCAGTTTATCTATTTTATTCATCACGAGGTTTTCTTCCGGTTCTCCGATTATGCAAAGATTCAGATCGCTTTCAAGCTTTTCTTTGCCCTCTGCGAAAGAGCCGTAGATGAAGGCGCTATCTATACCTTGAGTCTCTTTTATTAATTTTCTTAAACTATATTCTAAACCCGCGGTCCCAAGAACTATTTTTCTTAATTCCTTATAAAAAGGATACCCTTTATTTATTTGGAAGAATCTGAGATTTCCTTTGTATTCACTAGTGAGGATTCCTTCATCCACAATCTTATTGATGGTGCGCTGAAAATTTCCCGGCTTTTTACCGACAATACGTCCTATCTCCTGAAGATAATAGCTTTTATCAGGATTAGTGAAAAAAATAGAAAGCAAGAGTTCCCTATTACTGCTAAGTGTTTTCATGAGCATTTACCTCTATATGCATATTGCATACAATTATATACATATAGCATACAAGAGTCAAGTATTATTATTTAAAATATATCGCCTGGGCTACCGCATATTCTTTACAATGAGACAAAGATACGGTAATATTTTTCTCCAGCTTTTTCCGCTTGCCGCTTAATTCTGCTTCTGGCTTACCATTATCCAGGTTCCTAATACTGATATCTATCAAGGCAATACTTTTGGATCCTAAAGCTTTCAAGATTGCTTCTTTGGCGGCAAACCGCACAGCATAATGCTGGTATTTATTAGCTTTCCCTTCGCAATAAGTAATTTCCCTGGCAGTAAATACCCGCCTCAGGAAGCCCTTATTACCGGCAATGACCTTTTTGATTCGCTTAATCTCTATGATATCAATCCCAGTGCCTAATATTTTCACGTTGCTATACCCCTCTACCACTGTCTCATTCAAATATTTTCCCTGGATTCAGTATATTGTTCGGGTCAAAAGTCTTTTTTATCTGCTTCATGATATTTATCTCTGCTGCTGACAACACTCTGGGCACATATTTCTTTTTAGTCGCCCCGATACCATGTTCGCCGCTGATAGTGCCGCCTGCCGCGATGGTAATATCGAACACCCCATTTATGGCTTCCGGCAATATTTTGTTCCAAATATCATCAGGTAGTTGTTTTTTCAGGATATTCACATGGATGTTGCCATCACCTAAATGTCCGAAACAAACTATCTTTACGGCTAGTTTTTTACTCAAATCCTGAAGCTGGCCAAGCACTTTCGGCATTTGGCTGATCGGCACGACAATATCTTCACTTACTTTCAATCCGCCGGTGAGTTTTAATGATTCACTGATCTTGCGGCGCACTTCCCAGAGTTTTTCCTGGTTGGCTTTTGTCTCTGCCACTAATACATCTTTAGCACCCTTAGCCAAGCACAATTCACCGACCATTTCAGCTTGCTTTTCCAGGTATTCCTTATCATCGCCATCTAGCTCTATTAATATCTGGGCTTCTGCGTCACGAAAAGGCAGCTGTCTTTGCAGGCATTCTTCACAGGCTAAAATGCTTTCCTTGTCCATGAATTCTATGGCCGCGGGAACTACTTTACTTTTGATTATCTCCACTATGGTTTGTGAGGCAGTAGTATAGTTATCAAACGGCACTAATAAATCTATTTTTGCTTTTGGTAAAGGCACCAACTTCAAGATAATTTTAGTGATCATAGCCAGTGTTCCCTCAGAACCGATGATTAAGCTGATCAAATCATAACCCACCACATTTTTCAGCAACTTGCCGCCTAAATTAATAATTTCACCGCTTGGTAATACTGCCTCAAAACCTACTACATAATCCTTGGTCACCCCATATTTTACCGCCCTGGCGCCGCCGGCGCACTCAGCCAGGTTCCCGCCGATATGACAGGAATCAAGGCTGGCTGGATCAGGCGGATAAAACAATCCTTTCTTTTCCACTTCTGTCTGTAATACCCCGGTAATAACTCCAGGCTCAGTCACAATCATCATATTTTCTTCATCGATCTCCAGTATCTTGTTCATCTTTTCCAGAGAAAGGACAATCCCGCCTTCCGTCGGCACCGCTCCACCGCTCAAGCCAGTTCCGGCTCCGCGTGGTATTATCGGCACCAGATATTGGTTCGCCAACTTCAGGACTGCAGATACATGCTGCGTATTCTCTGCTTTGACCACGATATCCGGCTGGCTGGAAAGGCCCATGGTTTCATCGTGGGCATAATCAGCCATAGCTTCTTTTTCTGCCAGCACATTATTTTTGCCGACAATGGCTATAAGTTTTTCTTTAATTTCATCAAGTTTTTGAATAGACATTTTTCACCTTTAAATAATCTGTGCCTGTCCCCGCGTTTTGTTATGCGCAGCAGAACAGCAGGGGATAATCTCTCTTGGTTATTTTATCATATCCGCCAAGTAAATGGCATTAAAAACTTTATCGGTTTTATAAACGCTGGGCTTCCTGCCCAGATCCTTGCTGATAAAGATCAATGCTTCTTTAGTTGAAGTAAAACCTTGCAGCGGGGTCCCGCGCAATAGTTTCGGAGCATGGGCTGAGACAAAGAGTAAATTAGCCTTTTTTAATACTTTAGCCACCATATAGGCCCGGTGTTCGCCTGCCTGGCAACCGCCCTTTTTAATTTCTTCGATGAACTGGTCAATATCTTTTACTTTTTTTAGAATTTTTCCAAAACGCCGCTCTCCCAAGCCACGCCCAAAGCCTTCAGGGACTGCTGCTGCCACTATGACATAACCGCCTGGCTTGACGATCGGAGCAGGCACATTCAGTAAGTAGTTATAGGCTCGTGATGCCTGGTAAATGTTACCGCCCTTTTGTTTACCAATCTTAGCGATAGCAACATCATACGCGCGGGGAAGACGTTGACGGTATAATTGATCAGCAAAAGCTACCGCTTTTTTAAACACCCCTGCCGGTTTGCCGCTGAAGACCTGCAACATTTTACCATTCGGGTCATTCACCACATTGACAGCATAGGTTATAGGTAAGTTTTTCACGATTTCCACCAGGGTTTTCTGGAAAAGATTGGTCTTGATGTTCCCCAGGGCAGTACCTTTGCTGTCCAAGAAACGGGGATGATGAGTATAGCTGATAGTTTTATCCCCAGCCAGACCGATCGCCACGGTTTTAATACCGCCGCTGTAACCGGCATAAAGATGCGGTTCTACGATCCCCAAAGTAATGATCTTTTTGGCGTCAAGTAATTTTTTATTTAAATATATGGGTGCGCCTTTGCTGGTTTTGCCCAAATAAGCCAGGTCAGCTGGCTTCTGGCTATGGTTATAAACAGCATAATTATTCAGGATATTAGCGCCCAGCATTTCGGCCAATTGTACTTTATCCATTGGCTCATGCAATCCCAATCCAACCAATATCTCGATGTTTTGCCGGAATACGCCTTGCTGTTCAAGATTTTTTAGCACTCCTGGCAAAATCTTTTTCAAATGAGCATTGCGCGTCCGGTCAGGGACTACAATAATAATTTTATTTTTATTTGTCATAGTCACATTTTACCCTTTTTTACTATATTATTCAATTTATTTTCTTGCCTATATGGCACTAATTTGGGTATTATATATTAAATACTTTCACACGAGTCATGCCAGGCACAGTGTCCTGTCACTAGCCATCCAGACTCGGGAAGGATCTCTGGCATGATTTTTGTTCTTCTGGATACCGCGGCAAAGGATAAAGAAAACAAATCTTCTTTTCTATTCACTAATCCGCGCAAAATAATTACCTGTCACTCTTCTAACCAGCTTGCTACCTGCCTGGGCCAACTCACCAGCGCCGTCAATAAAGGCTGGTACGCTGCCGGTTTTATATCTTATGAGGCTGGGTGGCACCTACAAGGTCTGGATAAAACCAACCGCTCCTATTCATTTCCTTTGCTCTGGTTTGGCTTATTTAACAAACCAATCATGATCAAGAACTTTCGTGAAGCCAGGCCTTATCTTGCTTTTCCCGATACTGCCGATTACTCTGCAGTAGCCAAACTGCAACTCAATACTACCAGAAAAAAATACCGCCAGGATATCGTTCGCATCAAGGAATTGATCGCCCAAGGGCAAACCTACCAGGTAAATTACACTATGAAATACAAATTTAATTTTACCGGTTCCCCGCTTAATCTTTACCGCAGGCTGCGGGCAATCCAACCGGTCAATTACGGCGCTTTTATTAATACTGGGGATAGCCAGATACTTTCTTTTTCGCCGGAATTATTCTTCCGTAGAAAGAAGAGTACCATATCTGTCCAACCGATGAAGGGAACCGCGGCGCTGAGCCAGCACACTAACCTGCCTGATGATCCTAAAAACCAGGCTGAAAACCTCATGATCACTGATCTCCTACGTAATGATCTGGGGAAAATATCCAGTACCGGCAGCGTAATAACATATGATCTGTTTAAAACACATAAATACAGCACTTTGTGGCAGATGACTTCATCCGTACAAAGCCAATTACTGCCTAAAATATCCTGGCGGGAAATTATTGGCAGTCTGTTCCCGTGCGGTTCAGTCACCGGAGCGCCGAAGTTAAGCACCATGAACATCATTAAATCGCTGGAAAAAGAAGAACGGAACATATATACCGGCGCCATCGGATATCTTAGCCCGAATGATCAGGCTGTTTTCAATGTCGCTATCCGGACTATTTTATTACAGGGGCAGCAGGGAGAAATGGGCATCGGCAGCGGTATTACCTGGGACTCAGATCCGAGACAAGAATGGTCAGAATGCCAGCTCAAAGCTTCCTTTTTATTAAAAAGTAACTTTCAACTCATAGAAACTATGGCTTGGTCATATCTGGCAGGAATACCCCTATTACCATTGCATTTACAGAGACTAAAAAAGTCTGCCTATTTCTTTGGTTTCCCGTATAACCGGAAAAAAATAAATACCGCTTTGTCTGAATTTGTCTGCACTCTGGATACAAAGAAATCGTGGAAAATAAGACTGCTGTTAAAAAATAGTGGCGCTGTTTCTCTGCAAGCTGAAACAACATCTCACTCAGCAACAATAAGGCCACTAGTGGCAATTTCTGCTATTCAGACCGACCCTGATGACCCTTTTCTCCGGCATAAAACCACAGAACGGACGCTATATGACCAGGAACTTGCGTACTATAAAAAACGCGGCTACTATGATGTTCTTTTCACCAATAACCGCGGCGAGATCACGGAAGGAGCCATTTCCAATATCTTTATCAAAAGGGGGGCCGCCTATTACACGCCACCCCTGGCCTGCGGATTGCTGCCAGGAGTATATCGGGAATACTTTATCCGCCAGCACAGGAAAGCAGTGCTAGAGAAACCTCTCTGTCCGAGTGATTTACATACCGCAGAAGGTATTTTCCTCACTAACGCGGTAAGGGGTTTAGTACAAGTAAACCCCGTTAGAAAAGATTTTCTAACAGGGTAAAGCTTGACGAATAGTATCTTTTTTGCTAATATGTTAACCTGATGCTAAAATATGTTAACATAGGAACTAAACCGATGCAAAGACCAGAAATAGAAAAACTCCTGCAACTGCCTCTCACTGAATTGATCTCCCAGTCTAACCAGGTCAGAAAAAAAGAGGCTGGAGCGCAGATTGAGCTTTGCAATATTATCAATGCTAAATCCGGCCAGTGCAGTGAAGACTGTAAATTCTGCGCCCAATCAGCCTGCCATCAGACCGAGGTTCAAACCTACGCCCTTAAAGAAAAAAACGAAATTCTCGCCGCGGCGCAACAGGCTAAGGACATGGGCGCGGAAAGATTTGATATCGTCACCAGCGGCAATACTTTAACTGCAAATGAGGTAAAAATAATTGCGGAGGTGATTGCGGAAATACGGGCAAAAATAGGCATTAAAATGTGTTCTTCTTTGGGGAAATTGAGTAAAAAGAGTCTAGCGCTGCTAAAAGCAGCCGGCCTTTCACGTTATCATCATAATATTGAGACCTCGCCCGGCTATTTTCCAAATATTGTCAGCACTCACACTTTTACTGAACGATTGAGTACGATCCAAGCGGCAAAAAGCGCGGGATTAGAAGTATGCAGTGGCGGCATAATCGGTTTAGGAGAAAGCTGGGCCGATAGGATAGATATGGCCCTGCTCCTTAAAGAATTAGACATCACCTCTATTCCGATTAATATTCTGGTCCCGATTAAAGGGACTCCTCTGGAAAATATCTCCCCTCTTTCCTGTCTGGACGCTATAAAAACTATCGCCCTGTTCAGGATTATTTTAGGCAACAAAATTATTAAAATCGCGGCTGGCCGGGAATCTATCTTAAAAGACTTTCAAGCTATGGCTTTTATGGCTGGGGCTAATGGCATGCTGATCGGCGGGTATTTAACAATCAGGGGCCGGGAGATCAAAGAGGACTGGAACCTGGTAAGAGAAGTAGAGAAACTGTGGAACACTTAGATCAAGAAATAGAAACTTTTTTAAAAACACGCGAACAAGAGGGCCGGCTCAGAAAGCTTCATCCTTTTTCTTCCCGTAAAAGAGGAACCATCTATTTCCAAGGCAAAGAATATATAGATTTTTCCTCTAATGACTATCTCGGTCTGGCCGGCCATCCTCTCCTGGTAGAAGAAGCGCAGAAAGCTTTGCAAGAATTCGGTGTCGGGTCGGCGGCTTCACGACTATTAAGCGGAGATTTTGAGATCCATCATCACCTGGAAGAAAACACGGCTAAATTCAAAAATAAGGAAAGCTGCCTGGTTTTTAATTCTGGCTACCAGGCTAACCTCGGCATTTTAAGCGCCCTTTACACCAAGAACGACGTTATTTTCTCAGATCGCCTTAATCATGCCAGTATAGTTGATGGCATTCTTTTATCCGGAGCACGTTTCTATCGCTTTCGGCATAATGACCTGAATCATTTGGAAATATTGCTAAAAAAAGAAAGAAACAAATTTAAAAAAGCCCTCTTGGTCACGGAGACCATTTTCAGTATGGATGGAGACCGGCCGGATCTTAAAGCTTTAGTAGTCCTAAAGGAGAAATATCACTGCCAGCTTATGGTTGACGAGGCCCATGCCACAGGGATCTATGGCAAAAATGGGTCAGGCCTAGTAGAGGAAGAAGGTTTATCAGAGAACATAGATCTAATCATGGGAACTTTCGGCAAAGCGCTGGGAGGGTTTGGCGCTTATTTGGCTGCTTCTAAAAAAACTGTTACCTATTTAATTAATACCGCTCGAAGTTTTATTTATTCTACGGCCTTACCGCCGGCCATAATAGCGGCTAATTTAGCCAGTCTCGAAATAGTAAAAAAGGAACCGGAACAGAGAAAGAAACTTTTAGCGTCTGCCCAATATTTTCGGCAACTGCTCAAAAACAAAGGTTTCATAGTACCAGGATCCTCCCAGATAATTCCCGTAATTATCGGCGAAAACCAAAAAACCGTACAATTAGCTCAAGCCTTGCAAAAAAAAGGCTATTGGGTTTTACCGATAAGACCACCCACCGTACCTCAAGGTGAGGCGCGTTTGCGTTTTTCCTTAACCTGTAATCACCAGGATGATACTTTAAGAAGGCTGACTGATGATATCTGCCAAATCAGAATTTAAGTTATTACTCAGAGGGTTTAAAGACACCCTCCTGTTATTGCCTGGTTGGGCTACAGACTATCGGATCTTCAACCTGTTAGATCTTGAATATAACTATCTCCTGCCTTACCGGTATTCTCCTTTTAACCTGGAAAATGAGCTGCCTGTTGTTTTAGATAAATATCATTTAGAAAAGATTTCTGTTTTAGGGTGGTCACTGGGCGGGTTTGTTGCCTGCGCCTTGGGCAACAAGTATCCTGAGAGAATAAAAGAAATAACCTTGGTAGGCATCAGAAAAAGATATGAAAAAGACTCACTGGCCAAAACAAAGACTCTCTTAACAGAGAACAAAAAGGCAATTCTTTACCAATTTTATCGGGATTGTTTCTCCAGGAATGAATCTGAGGCTTTTCTCTGGTTTAAGAACAATTTGTGGCTATACTATCTATTGGAATTAGAGCTATCCTCTTTATTTGAAGGATTGGATTATCTCAGTACAGCCGAGATCAATCCCTTGGCTTTTAATAAATTGTCGATTAATATTATTCATGGTGAAAAGGACAAGGTAGCCTCTATACAAGAAGCGCTGGAAATAAAAAATAATCTCGCCGCGGCAAATTATTTTTGTATCAAAGACGCTGGGCATATCGCCTTTCTAAATCCCGGCTTTAAATCTATCTGGAGTAATAATATTGCCTCTCAAAGAGCGAATAACAAATAATTTCTCCCGCTACACTGCCAGCTACGACCAATACTCTAATATCCAGCAATGCGCGGCGCGTCTCCTTTTGGCTGAGCTGCCCAACGAGGGCTTGCCTAATATCCTGGAAATAGGGTGTGGAACGGGTTATTATACTCATCTTCTGCGCCATAAATATCCGCAGTCAAAAATTAAGGCGCTGGATATTTCCCCGAAAATGGTTGCCTGGGCAAAAGATAAACTAACCGCTGAGAATATAGATTTTGTCGTTGCTGACGCGGAAGAAACAGAATTCACGGAAGAGTATAACTTAATTACCGCCAACGCGGTTTTTCATTGGTTTGGCGATTTAGAGAAAACTATTCCCCGCTATAAAAAGGTCCTGCGGGCAAATGGCCGACTGGCATTTTCATATTTTGGCCCGCAAACTTTTTGTGAATTACGCCAGGTACTGCCTAGCTGCTGCCACCTGGATATACCCCTTACCTCTGATAACTTTTTGTCAAAAACCTCTTTAGAAACTATCCTGCGAAAGAACTTCAATACCCTAAATATACAGGAATTAAACCTACAGGAGAGCTTTCCTGCTCTGGCGGATTTATTGAAAAAAATAAAATATACCGGGACAAACGGAGAGGGCCTTAAGGGAAATATTAAATGGAATAAGACTCTGCTCAAAAACCTGGAAGCTATTTACCAAAAAGAGTTCAGTCAGATCAAAGCCACTTCTCAAATATTTATCTGTCAGGCGAGTTTATGAGCGGCGCCCTTTAAGGGAGACCAAACACTACATATTCGCTACTATTTTTATCATCGCGTGCATCCAGTTGTTCGGCCTTTTTGAGGTTATTGACGTCGACCTTCTCTTGCGGCCTTCCGCTCGCCTCTTTTAACTGGATCAGGTCAGATCGCGAAATAAACGAAATTTTAAGGTTGTCTAATACAACTATAATGTCTGACATAATTAAGTAGACTATTTTTTGAAGGCGTATTGGGGTCTAAACTATCAAGTGCGCCCATATTGCTGTTACTATTTTTGCTATCTTTTCTTCTAAGCTGCTATCCTTCTTGATTTCTTCTTTCAGTCTGGTATGCACCAGGTATTCAGCCGCTGCATAAAACGACTTAGATTCGGCCTTAAACAATAGGCCAGCACTTCCACTTTATAAAAATCGCCCCCTGCTTTTAACAATTGTACAAAATGCTCACGATCCTTATCATCCCTAACCTTTCTTCGACAGTTTGGAGGCGAAATTGACCTATGTCTCGACGAGGAGAATAGTTAAAACGCTAAAAGTGTAGTGCCAGTAATAAACTTAATAGCTCTTGACATGCGACGGTATTGAGCGGTAAGATGGTGCTGTCCCCCAAGGAGGCAGCATGTTTTTACGGGTCAAGAAGAGTTCCGGACGTGGATATCTGCAAATAGTGGAAAGCCAGCGGGCAGGCGCGAAAGTTCGGCAACGAGTAATTGGCACGATTGGACGTATTGATGAGCTTCAAGAGAAAGGGCAGATCGATCAACTACTAAGGTCGCTGGCGAAATACTCTGAGCGAGTGTTGTTACTGCTGACTGGGGCGAGTGATCCCGGCGCGGAAATTAAGAAAGTCGGGCCTGGCTTGGTATTCGGTCGGTTGTGGCAGCGGGTTGGGATCGGCGATCAGATCCGGGAACTGCTGAAAGGCTGGCGGTACCGGTTCGAGGTTGAGCGGGCGATATACGTGACAGTGTTACACCGTCTGATGAATCCGGGTTCTGACCGGCCGGCGGACCGCTGGCGGCAGGCTTACCGGATCGACGGAGCGGAGCATCTTCAGTTGCAGCATTTTTACCGGGCAATGGCGTGGCTGGGCAAGCCGCTGGGAGAGACGATTCCAGTTGGAGATTTTAGTCCGCGGTGCGTGAAAGATATTATTGAGGAAAAGATTTTTGCGCGGCGGCGTAATTTGTTTACGGAGTTGGATCTGGTGTTCTTTGATACGACGTCGCTGTATTTTGAAGGGGACGGCGGCCAGACGCTTGGGCAGTGGGTATTCGAAAGACCACCGGCCGGACTTGAAGCAGCTGGTGGTTGGTGCGGTTATCGACCGCGAGGGCTACCCGTTAGGTTGCGAGTTGTGGCCGGGAAACACGGCGGATGTGAAGAGCCTGAAGGTCGTTGCCCGCCGGTTGAAGAAGCGGTTCGGGATTGAACGGATGTGTGTGGTGGCGGACCGCGGCATGATCAGTCGGGAAACACTGGCGGAACTGAAGCGGGAAAATATTCGGCATATACTGGGCGTACGGATGAGGCGAAACGGGGCTCTTGCGCCGGAGTTGCTGGCTGCTGGCGGTTACGAAGAAATTGTTGGAGAAAGAAAAACCCGCCAGGACCCCAGTTTGTTGAAGGTCAAAGAAGTTGCTCTCAACGGACAGCGCTATATTCTCTGTGTGAACCCGGAAGAAGTCCGCGCGGACGCGCAAATCCGGGAACAAATCCAGGCGTCGCGGCGGGCACATTTTAAACCAGGCGACACTGCGCTGGTCGGCAACAAAGGGTACCGGCGGTATCTGAGTGTGATTGGTCAGAGTCATTTTGCGATTGACGAGAAAAAGGTGGCGGCCGCTGAGCGGTATGACGGCA
>JACRDM010000034.1 GCA_016218565.1 Elusimicrobiota bacterium
AACAAGGATTAGGTAAAAATAATTTGAAGTATAGGAGTAATCCTATACTTGATTACCCAGATTAAAAGTCAGATTATTCACCCGGTTAGATATAAAATTAGCTAACCGGGAATCAAGAGCTGGTAAGCGGCGTAATCATTTAGCGGAACGAAGTGGAGCCTAACTTGAGCAAAGATCTGCTGAAAATAGGGGTGCTGGTTTCTGGTAACGGCAGTAATCTGCAAGCTATCATTGATGCGATACGCCGCAAAAAAATAAGGGCAGAGATCAGTATTGTCATCAGCAGCAAGGCGGATGCTTATGCTTTAACCCGGGCCGGTAAATACCAGATCCCGACGCTCTACATGAATCCTAAAATTTATCCTGACCGTGATTCCTATACTTGCGCTATTACTGACGAATTGAAAAAAAAAGGAGTGGGACTGGTATGTCTGGCTGGTTTCATGAGCATCCTGACCCCATATTTTGCGCAGAGTTTTCCTTGGCAAACTATTAATATTCATCCGGCGCTGTTACCCGCGTTTGGCGGTGTCGGTATGTACGGTCACCATGTCCATGAAGCAGTCTTGAGATCAGGAGCCAAATATTCGGGTTGCACCGTGCATTTTGTCGATGAAGGCTGTGATACTGGCCCGATCATCCTGCAGCAGGCAGTAAAAGTGCAGGATGATGAGACGGCGGAAACCCTGGCTAAAAGAATTCTGAAGTACGAGCACAAAATATATCCGTTGGCCATAAAATATTTTGCTGCCGGACAACTGCAGGTAGTCGGTAACCGGGTTTTGATCAAAAAGGCAAAGAAAGGCCGGGCGGAGTGAAATCATCTTTGACGGAAAAATTAATCGTAGCGCTAAAGTTTTCAAATTATTCAGCCTTAATACCGAGACAGTGCAGCAAAACAATTATCAGGAATTAAAAAGAATAATTGAAAATCTGGTACCGCAGAAGGTTAAGGAAATAACCGAGCATGTCGTCCATGAAATTGACCTTTTCCTGGCCACTCAACCAAAATTAAAAGATCTGCAACAAAATAAGGATTTTCAAAAAATCGCCTGGCAAAAAGCAGGAGAAAACGGTAATGAGGAAAAAAATAATATGGCTTGAAGAAGGGGGGGATGATAATGGCAAAGAAAAAAGTCGCCAAGAAAAAGAAAAAATAGTTTCTTGCTAGTCATCCACGAATGATTTAGAAATCAGTGGCCACTGATTAGTTAATTTCATAGCAAATTAACGCAATTTAGAAATAAATTCATTTCTAGTTAAAGGTGTTTTATTATCCTAATAGCTAATTAGAGGTCTGCTGAAAAAATCAAAAGTGCAAGGTTTTAGAGCAATTTTTGTGCAAAATTCGTGCGCATTGCGCATTTAGCTATATTTTTACAGTTGTTTATACACTTATTCCAACGATATTATTCATTTTTTTTACATTTTTCAGTAAGCCTTACTTAAGGATATTTTATGACTAAAATTAAAAGAGCTCTAATCAGTGTCAGCGATAAAACAGGGCTTGCTACTTTAGCTCTGGCGCTACAGGATATGGGCGTAGAAATCCTTTCTACCGGCGGCACTTCCAGGTTTTTAAAGGACCACGGCATTAAAGTAAAAGAGGTCAGTGAATTTACCGGTTTTGCCGAAATACTGGACGGACGCGTTAAAACATTGCATCCTAAAATACACGGCGGGCTGTTGGCGTTGCGCCGGAATGTGGACCACCAGGCACAGGTAAAAAAACATGGCCTTGAGTATCTAGATTTAGCAGTGGTAAATCTCTATCCTTTTGAAAAGACCCTGAATATACCTAAAGTTACTAAAGAAGAGATCATTGAGAATATCGATATCGGCGGGCCGGCGATGTTGCGTTCAGCCGCGAAGAACTACCAGGAGGTAGTCGTAATCTGTGATCCCCGGGACTATGGATCGATCATTACCGAACTCCAGGATTCTCAGGGTGACATTTCTCTGGCCACTAAGGAAAAATTAGCAGGCAAGGTTTTCACCCATACTGCTGCTTATGATTCGATCATCAGTAATTATTTTGCGTCTCAAACAAGCCAGGCGGCAAACCTGCTGCCCGAGACATTACTGCTTAAGCTTAACAAAGTACAATCCTTGCGCTACGGCGAGAATCCGCATCAACAGGCCGCCTTGTACCAGCAGTCTGGCGTACAGCGCAAAGAGGATTTAGTGAACTTAGAGCAATTGCACGGCAAGGAATTATCATTTAATAATTTACTGGATCTGGAAACAGCCTGGAACATAGTCAAAGACTTTGGACAGGAAAAAGTAGCGGTCATGGTCAAACATAATAATCCTTGCGGCGTGGGCAAGGGGGATACTTTATTAGAAGCTTACCAGCGGGCTCTTTCCTGCGACCCGGTAAGCGCCTACGGCGGCGTGGTGGCTACAAGTTTTACTATAGACGAGGAATCAGCCCGGGAAATGAACAGATTATTCCTGGAACTGACCATGGCTCCGGCTTATACCGCAGAAGCTTTAAAGATCCTCAAAGAAAAAAAGAACTTGCGCCTCATTGAACTGCCGCTGCCAAAATTGCCGGCGCCGGCTAGCGATTTCAAGAAGATCAGCGGCGGATTCCTGGTGCAGGAAAAAGATATAATGCGCGCTACGGCTGAACTAAAAGTGGTGACTAAGAGACCTCCTTCGGAGGCCGAAAGGCAGGCGCTCATTTTCGCCTGGATTATCTGCAAAAATGTTAAATCAAACGCCATAGTATATGCTAGTAAGAACCAGACCATAGGAATCGGCGGCGGACAAACCAGCCGGGTAGATTCCAGTGAAATTGCCGTCTGGAAAGCCCAAAAACATAATCTGAACACTAAAGGAACGGTAGTGGCCAGTGATGCCTTCTTCCCGTTCCGGGACGGAGTAGACGCAGCGGCCAAAGCCGGGGCCACGGCTATTATCCAGCCCGGCGGATCAGTTCGTGATGAGGAAGTGATCCAAGCCTGCAATGAAAATAATATCGCCATGGTATTTACGGGAATCAGGCATTTTAAACATTAAATATAATATCAAATATTTAACATAAAAACGACAATGATAAATTAAAAATATAACAAATACTGATATTTAATATTAGTAGTTTAAATATTTTGAATTTGTATGTGTTTTTGCATTTCGATTTTTGAAGTTTGATATTGAATGGAGTTAATATGCGTCCGACCTGGGACCAGTATTTTATGCAAATAGCCAAGATTATCGCTACCCGCTCCACCTGTTTACGGCGGACCGTTGGCGCGGTTCTAGTCAAAAATAAACGTA
>JACRDM010000029.1 GCA_016218565.1 Elusimicrobiota bacterium
CGCTGATCCAGTGCTGGGATTAATTCCCCGGACCAGCGGCTCTGTGAGTGAAAAACATCCTTTATGTATTGGTGTGGTCCTGCGACAGGGCCGGGATAAGCTGCAAGCGATAAAATACTGGTGCGAAATATTGATGACCGTTAAGAATACGTATAACGCCCGGATCCTGCTCCTGCCTTTTCAGGATCCTCATGACGTAAAGTTAAGTAAGGCGATTAAAGAAAATATGAAAGAAAAAGCGGATATTAAATATTGGGATGGTATAAGTGATATTTTTTCATTTTATGAAAGTGTGGACATCCTGGTGTCGATGAGATTACATGCCTTGATCCTGGCTGCGGTTTACGGGAAACTCATGCTGGGTATTAATTATGATCCTAAAATAGATAATTTTACGCAGTTATTCTCCCAGCGGGCCGTAACTAAGGAAAAAATAGTAAGCCAACTGGAAAATCTTGTGTTCCACCAGAAAACCATAGTTAGTGAACAAAATGCTGTACTGCTAAAATTACAAGAGCGCGCCAGGGAAAATGCGCGGCTGGCGATGGAATTGATAGTTGCAGGATAACAGGTAATCAGGAGGAAAAATATCAGAACATCAGGATAGCAGGAAGTTCCTGATTCCCTGGTAAGCTGATCTGATACCCACCTCCTGACCTATCCCCGCGTCTTTGATCCCGAATTAGCGGGATCATACCCTGATGTTCTGATAGCCGTTTTTAATGTCGAACAAGGAAGCAAAACTTATGCTCACTTTTACTTAGGAGAAAAGCATGTTCAATAAATGGATCGGCGGGGTAGTTTTTTTAGTGATTGGCTTGTTCCTGTTGGGAGCAGTCAATCTTAATAAGATCATGGCCCGGTTGGAAAAGAAACTGTCGATAGTGGTATTTTTAAAAGCTGATTTCCCGCCTGAGCAGGTTAGTTCGTTACTGAAACAGGTAAAAATATTGGCTAATGTCGAAACTGTTGATTATATTTCTCCTGCGCAGGCGCTCGCTGACTTTGCTTTGGACACTGCCATTGCCCAGCAGGTGCAGGTAGTAGGAGAAAATCCCTTGCCCGGTTCTTTTACGGTCAAAGTCAAGGATTCCCATTTAGCAAGAGTGCAGCCGCTGGTAAATAGGATCAAGGAAATGCCGGGAATTGATGAAATTAAATTCGGGGAACAGGAAGCCGCCAAGATCCAGGGTATCATCAACAATCTTATCCAGGCCAGGAATATTGTTGGTGGAGTTATTGTCCTAGGTTGTTTCTTGCTCTTATTCTATGTCTATAGTTTTGATCTGGCTACTGCTTTGTCTATAAATCGGGGGAAAATCATCAGCGAGAGTTTGTGGCTGTACCTGGCCAGCAGCGCTGGAGCTTATGTGATCCTGTTAGTGGCCTTTAAACAGGCTCTTGCCGGTATGGGCCGGTTTGTTTTTTTTAGCACTGAACAAAGTTTGTATTTTGCTCTCTGGTGCCTGGCTCTGCAGGCAGTCAGCCTTTTGGCTGCTACGAGGCATCCCAGGGTTAAACCCAATTTTAGAAAATAAGGTCTCATGAGAAATAAACTCTTACTTTATTGCGTGCTTGGTCTGCTGGTTGCTGTTACCGGGAGAGCGTTGTCGGCAGCAGAGCTTGAGGAGAACATTAACCAAGCGAAGAAAGAAGTGCAGGAGAATAATAAAAATCTCAATCAGATCAAAAGTAAGATAAAAGAGAAAAGTGTTTACTCGGAAAAGCTGAAGGGCCAGGAAGTCGATATTGCCGCGGAACTGAAGCGGATTAACCGGGAGCTGAAGAAGATCGAGGCTGAGATTAACCGCTGGCATAAGAAGATCAGGCAAACCCAGCGGCAGATAAATATAACCCAGGCCAAAATAGTGGAAAAACGGGTGGCGGCTGATCAAACCCGCAAACTGCTCAGCCAGCATTTGCGAATTCTTTATAAATACCGGCAAAGTACCTTGGCGTATTTGCCGACGGTGTTGGCTAATGTCCCGTATGACCGGCTGGTAAAAAGCGAGAAATATCTGAGAACAATTGCCCAGGAAAATTTACAATTGTACCAGCAATTAAAAGGACAGGAAGCAGAGATCAGCGCGATCAAGAAGGAGTTGGAAGTTCAGGAAAAACAACTGGAGGTATTGCAAACTGAAGTTAAAGGTCAGGAGGAAGTGGCCCTTAAGCAGAAAAACCTGAAAAACGAACTATTGGCTAAAGTAAAAGAACAACGGAAAAATACTGACGATGAAATTGCCCAATTAAAAAAAGAAGCGGTTGACCTGCAGAATTTAGTTGATAAATTCCGTTCCAGGATCAGTAAGCTGGAAAAAGAAAAGAGCCAGCAGAGACAGCGGATCTCTACCGCGAAAAAAGGTTCCTACGACTGGCCGGTCAGAGGTACCGTGGTTAGTAATTTTGGCAAGCAAAAGCATGGTACTTTAAATACCTATCTAGTCAACAATGGGATTGAGATCCAGGCTGCGGAGGGTACCGCCGTCACCGTCATTGAGCCAGGCAAGATTTTGTACGCGGGAACCTTTAAAGGATACGGGCCGATGATTATCGTTGATCATGGCGATGATTTTTACACTGTCTATGCTCATCTGAGTAAGGTCATGGTCAAGGAAGGAGACACTATTCTCAAGGGGCAAGTTATCGGTGAAACTGGTTATGGGAAAAACAGCCGTAATACTAGTCCTAACCTCTATTTTGAAATAAGGCAAGACGGAAAACCAGAGGACCCGCTTTTATGGCTCAAGTAAAGGCCGTGAGAACAGATAAAAAGTTGATAAGTTGATACGGAAAAACCTGTCCTCAGCATGGGATTAACGTATCAACGCTTCAAAAAATGGAGGCAGCATGCGAAACCTAAGCAAGAAATACGTATTTATGGTTTTATTCATTGTGTTGTTTGGCTTGGTCAGTTTTACCGGCACTACGAGCGTAATGTACGACGAGCTTAAGCTTTTCAGTGAAGGGTTGGACCGTATCCAGTCCAATTATGTTGAAGAAGTTGATCCGAAAAAACTGATCTATGGCGCTCTGAGCGGCATGGCCAGGTCTCTTGATCCCTATTCCCAGTTTATGGAACCGGATATGTATAATGAGACCAAAGTGGAAACTGAAGGCGAGTTTGGCGGCTTGGGTATCAGGATAGAAGTAAAGGACGATATTCTGACCGTGGTAGCTCCGATCGAGGGAACTCCGGCATATAAGCAAGGCGTTTTGCCGGGAGACCGCATCATCAAGATCGATGGCAAAGAAACCAAAGGCTTGAGTCTGATCGAAGCGGTAAAACGGCTGCGCGGGCCAAAAGGGACCAAAGTCTCAATCACTATTTATCGTGAAGGGGCTAAAGATCTGCTTGATTTTGCCATTATTCGTGATATTATCAAGATCGAAAGTGTAAAATACAAGATGCTCAGCCCTAAGTTAGCTTACGTGAAAATTAATGAGTTTACTGAAAAAACCGCTCGGGACCTGGACCAGGCGCTCATTGAACTGGAAAAGGCAAACGCTGAAAAACTCATTCTTGACCTTCGTAATGATCCTGGCGGATTGCTGAATACCTGTATCGAAGTCTGCAAACAATTTGTCGGCGACAACAAGCTTTTGCTTTCCATCCGGGGCCGGGATTCTAAAATGAATCAGCAGTTCATGGCTGATAAAACCATGAAACACAAACCGTGGCCAATGGTGGTGCTGGTGAACCGCGGCAGCGCCAGCGCCAGCGAGATTTTAGCAGGAGTGCTCCAGGATTACAAACGTGGCAAGCTCATTGGTACTAAGACTTTTGGCAAGGGGAGCGTGCAAACCGTGATGCCGATGAGCGATGGCAGCGGCCTGCGGTTGACCACGGCAAAATATTATCTGCCCAGTGGCCGGTCGATCCATGAGATCGGCGTAACCCCGGATATAATCGTGGAAATGCCGCGCGAAGATGAAGTGAAACTGATGATGCAAAATGATGGCATACCTCTGAAAGCCGGGGAAAAGCCGGTTAAAGATTTAATTCTGGAAAAGGCTATAGAAATACTGGCAACAGAAAAGAAGCGGTTAAGAAATAGAACAGTGCTAAGTGGTAGGAGCGCAGCAGGAAGAATTAGCAAGTGGTAAGTAAAGACGAAATACCGGTAGCTAACAGCAATTTTTCAAAGGATTAAGTTGTGAAGAAAAAAGCCAAAGCTTTTCTTAGATCGCTGATCATTGTGTCTATAATAGGGCTGGGAGTTTATTACGTTTACCTGACGTATATTCGTCCCCCGGTTGTGGATTATAGCGGAATGAGTAGTAAGGTGGATCAGGCGATTGACCTGGTACTGGTTTCGTTTGGGGCCACTAACGATAATATCATAAAGGTTTTTAAGGAAGAAAAGAAGCTTGATCAAGCTACCTGGATCCAGACCACCAAGGAGATCAGGATAGCGGAAACTATCGACCTGAGTGAAGCTGGGAAAGCTTTACAAAAAGCCATTGAAGCCCAAGGCGCCAGGATCATAACGCTTACGGTTGATGCCGCGACAAACACCTTGAGCCTGAAAGCCGGAGTGAAAAACATCATCCTGGAAATATTAGTTTTACGCCGCCAATCTAATTTGCCTAAATATCGCGCGGCGATCCTTATTGATGACTTAGGCTATGACATGCAGGCGGTTACCCGGTTATTAGCTTTGCGGGAACCATTGACTTTTGCTATCCTGCCCGGAGAGCGTTATTCTAAAGTGATCGCTGAAAAAGTGAACAAAGCGGGATATGAAGTGATCCTGCACCAGCCGATGGAGCCGTTGGGTTATCCTAAAGAGGACCCTGGTAAACGCGCTATTTTGATGAAAATGACCTCTGCGGCGGTCAAGGCCATGCTGCTTAAGAATATCAGCGATATTCCGTTTGTGGATGGCGTCAATAATCACATGGGATCGAAAGTAACAGAGAATGAACTCAAAATGCAAGAGGTTATGGGTGTTCTGAAAGAGTATAAATTGCTCTTTGTCGATAGCCGTACCAGTACTAAGTCGGTAGCTTACAAGACAGCTAAAAAAATGGGTTTACGAATAGCTTATAACCAGGTTTTTTTAGATACTGAGGACAACCTGGGATATATTAAAAAGCAGTTGGATCTGGTTGCAAAAATAGCCGTGAAAAATGGACGGGTGGTCGCGATCGGCCATTGCGAACGGAAAGAAACACTGCTAGCTCTGCAAGAAAAACTGCCTGAATTTAAAAAATTGGGCATTACCATCGTGCCGGTATCGCAATTGGTAGAATAAGAATGAAATGTCAAATGACAAATGAATCGTTAATTTTAAATCGGAGCAGTGATTTGAGATTATTTTGTTCATTTGATATTTGGGCTTGGGAATTATCATGTTGATTTTAGGGATTGAGACTTCTTGTGACGAGACTAGTGCCAGTGTCGTGCAAAACGGCCAGGTTATCCTCTCCAATACTATTTCTTCCCAGATCGACATCCACTGTAAATATGGCGGAGTAGTGCCAGAGTTAGCGTCCCGGCACCATCTGGAGAATATTAATTTTGTCATCGCTGAGGTGCTGAAAAAAGCCCGCCTGCAAATGACGGATATGGATGCTCTGGCCGTGACCCGGGGACCGGGATTGATTGGTTCACTGCTCGTGGGTATAATGGCGGCAAAAACTTTAGCGGCACTATACCGGATACCTTTAATACCGATCCATCATATTGAAGGCCACATCTATGCCAATTTTCTGGAACACAATCTCAAACCGCCGTTTCTCGCGCTGGTTGTTTCCGGAGGGCATACTGAGTTAATCGTGCAGCAGGGTTATGCCCGGTATAAAATATTAGGGCGTACCCGGGATGATGCCGTCGGCGAAGCATTCGATAAAGTGGCAAAATTGCTTAATCTGGGGTATCCCGGCGGCCCGGTCATTGATAAATTAGCCAGGGAAGGTGACCCGAATTATATCAAATTCCCCCGTCCTTACTTACCTGGCTCGTATGATTTCAGTTTCTCCGGCCTCAAAACCGCTGTTGTTAATTTTGTTTCTAAGCAATCAACTATCAACTATCAACTATCAACTAATATTGTTGCCTCCTTCCAGCAGGCAGTTATTGAAGTATTGGTTAATAAAACCATTGCTACTGCTGTAAAACTAAAACAAAAAAAGATCGTCCTGGCTGGAGGGGTAGCTGCTAATTCTGCTTTGCGGACCCTGTTTTTAGCTCAAATAAAAACGGGCGGGTTAAAAATTTATTATCCCAGTCCTCTACTCTGCACGGACAATGCCGCTATGATCGCTGGCGCTGCCTATTACCGGATCAGGAACAAAAAAATAAAATATAACCCAAAAATGCTGATGTTCAAAGCCGAACCGAATTTACGGCTATAATTAATCCACTACGCCGCCTCAGAAGATTTCCTAAAAATCGATCCACTTCCACTCCCAGTTATCTTTAATACTTTAATGCTTTAATGAACCGAAAATTCTCGCAACCTTTTGTGTCTTGGCATAGTTCTACTTAAACCCAACTTCGACACTTTCGTTCGTTTGAATAGCCTTTTATCGACGAGACCGCCAGAACCGTATATTTCTTTGGCACTACACTTTAGTTATTCAGCGAAATAATAATCAAGTCGCTCGGATGTTCGCCGGTAACGCAAC
>JACRDM010000009.1 GCA_016218565.1 Elusimicrobiota bacterium
AAACCAGTACTGGAAGGTATCCATCTGAAAACCTTAGTCCATGGCGAAAGAACGCTTTTTGCAGAATTCAGAATGGAAAAAGGACGCCAGTTACCCAGGCATGCCCATCCGCAGGAACAAACCGGCTATTTCTTTTAGCAGCATCAGGCGGTTGGTCATTAGCTGGCGGTCTTCTACCATTACCATCACCTTGTTAAAGAAGGTATCTATATCCGGCCGTAAACTTACCAGGCGGCGTAAGGCTTCTGTATAATCCCCTTTTCCCAGATACTGCTCTGCTTCAGCTTTAATCTCGATGAATTTACGATAGAGTTGTTTCTCGGCTTCTTCGGCCAGCCTGCCTTCATCCAATTTTTCGCCTTCATCCAGTACTTCATCCACTAGGTTCTTATCCCGGGCTTGTTTCAGTATATTGTTGGCTCGCTTGAAGCCAGCCGCGATAGGCTCAAAATCAGGTAATGGCCGCAATTCCTGCAGGGCCTGCGCCCGCTTGAGAGTGTTATGCACCTCGCTATACCCTACATCCAGAGCCGCCGCAATCTCATCGTAAGCTAATTTATATGGCTCATAACCGAAGATATATTCAATTCTTTCCCTGAAAAATTTCCAAACTTTATTCAGCAATTCCCCGGTATTGACCACTTCTATACCGCTCTCTTTTAGTATCCTGATGGCCTTTTCGATCAACTCGAACAGGGAGAAATTCCACTGATTAGCAATCAGGATACGAACAATGCCCTGGGCCTGGCGGCGCAAACCATATGGGTCCCCACTGGAATCAGGGATCAAACCAATGGCAAAATCACTGACAATAGTGTCCATTTTATCGGCGATACTGACGATAGCTCCGTTCGCTGTTCGCGGTAACTGGCCCGTCATGGAAAGAGGCAAATAATGTTCATAGAGGCCCTGGCTGACTTCTTCTTTTTCATTATATTTGAGAGCGTATTCCTTGCCGATGATACCCTGAAGTTCGGGAAACTCCTTCACCATTTCCGTTACCAGATCAGCTTTGCAAAGCAAAGCTGTCCGGCGCACGTCAGCTAAATTATATGTAGTGAAAGGTATTTGGGAAGCGATCGACTCGCTTAACTTAATGACCCGTTCTATTTTACCATATAAACTTCCCAATTTTTCTTGGAATACCACGCCTCTTAGTTTTTCCACTTTTTCTTCCAGATGAGTCTCGGTATCTATCTTGTAAAAAAATGCGGCATCCTCTAACCTGGCGGAAAGCACCCGCTCATAACCTTCCCTGATCCCACTGGCTGCTTTAGGATCACCGTTAGAAATACCGACAAAATACGGCAAGAGCCTATCCTGGCTGTCGACCAGGGTAAAATACTTCTGATGATGCCGCAGGCAGGTGATTAATACTTCTGCCGGTAAGTTAAGATAGCGCCGATCAAATTTACCCAGGATAGCGGTCGGATATTCAGTCAGATTAGTAACAACTGACAACAACGTATCATCTTCATGAAGCCGGCCTTTACCCTTCGTCACGCGTATCAGTTCCGCCTTGATCCTGGCTTTTCTCTTTTCAGGATCTGCTATAACATTAATCTGGTTAAGACTTTTTTCATATAGAGCTATATTCTTTATAGCTATTTCTTTATTGCCGGTTAAGATCAAATGCCCTTTGGTCTTATTGCCAGTTGATAATTCTCCTAATTTAAACTTGAGTACTTGTTTACCCCACAGGCATAACAGCCAGCGCACAGGCCGGGCAAAGCGTAACTGCCGGGTTTCCCAGCGCATAGTCTTAGGAAAGTAGATGGACGTAATAAATTGAGGCAGGAAAGCTGCCATGATCTTATCAGTGTGCTGCCCTTTTTGTGATAATACAGCGCACAGGTATTCGCCCTTCTCGGTCTTTTTAATTGTCAATGACTGGGGCTTAATATTCTGCTTCTTGGCAAATCCAATCCCAGCTGGAGTAAGATTTCCGTTAGCATCGTAGGCCACCTGCTTTGGAGGGCCGGTGATTTCTGTCCTCTGGTCCTGTTGCTTTTCAGCTATCCCGCGGGCAATGATTACCAGCCGTCGCGGCGTTCCCCAGACTTTGAGGTCTTTAAAGTCAATTTTACTAGTAGCCAAAAATGACCTGAAATCCTTTTCCATCTGAGGCAGAGCCTCACTGATATACCCGGTGGGAATTTCTTCCGTCCCGATCTCCAATAAAAAATCTTTAGCCATCTATTTCTTTCCTTTCTTTAACAGCGGGTATCCCAGTTCCTGGCGCGCTTTTAAGAATCCTTCGGCACAGGTCTTAGCCAGGTTACGCACCCGGGCAATATAGTTGGTCCGTTCCGAAACGCTGATTGCGCCCCTGGCTTCCAGTAAATTGAAAGTGTGCGAACATTTTAATACATAGTCATACGCTGGCAAGACCAGGTTAGCTTCTGCCAAGCGCAGACATTCTTTTTCATATTGTTCAAAAAGGCGGGACAGCATTTTGACATCCGCTATCTCGAAATTATACTTGGAATACTGCACCTCATTCTGGTGATAGATCTCGCCGTAAGAAACCCCATTGCCCCATTCCACGTCATAAACATTTTTATTTTTCTGGATGTACATGGCGATCCGTTCCAGTCCATACGTAATCTCAGCAGTGATTGGATTAAGTTCAATCCCTCCCACTTGTTGGAAATAGGTGAACTGGGTTATTTCCAATCCATCCAGCCACACTTCCCAGCCTAAGCCGCTGGCGCCCAGAGTAGGGGATTCCCAATCATCTTCCACGAACCTGATATCATGTTGTTTCGGAGCAACACCCAGAGCTTTCAGGCTGCCGAGATACATTTCCTGTATCTTTTCCGGCGCCGGCTTAATAATTGCCTGGAACTGGAAATAATGCTGCAACCGGTTGGGATTCTCGCCATAGCGGCCATCTGTCGGACGACGACTTGGCTCCACATAACATACTGCCCAGGGTTCCGGACCAAGCGCCCTGAGAAAAGTAGCCGGATTAAATGTCCCGGCCCCTACTTCCAAACCATAAGGCTGCACCAGTAAACAGCCTTTTTCCATCCAGTACTTTTGCAACGTAGTGACAATCTGCTGAAAATTCATAGGTACCTCTCCAGTATTAAATCTGCGTAATCAATCTCTTAAATCCGCGAAATCGACAGCAGCTAACTTTTGTTAGCTGCTGAAAAAAAGAACTCCTGGCAGTTAAAGGAATCTCCACAAATGAACTGCGCATACTTTTCGAGTAATATTTTAATAGCCAGCCGGGTTTCCGCGGTTATATCAATACTCATTAATTGCGGTAGCGCGCTTTTTTGCAGTAAGCGCAGTTTAGCCCAAACTTCCGGGTTGAGTTCAAATACATAATCCGTTCTTTTCAGGCAACCGCGACACACGATACCACCATCCATTAAACTGAATACTATGGGTTTATCAAGAGCTGGTTTTTCTTTACAGTGGATACAAGATTCTAAAGATACCTTATACCCACTGTAATCAAGGATTTTCAACACAAACCAGTTCCAGAGCGAAAGATAATTCTCCCGCGTTTGTAGAACGCCGGCATCCATCAAACTAAAACTCTTGCCTAAGAGATTGAATATTTCCTGGTTCGCTTCCCGGTATTCACTCAGCTTATCAACCAGTTCCAGCAAGTATGAAGCCATGCCGTATTTAAAATAACTCTCCCGTAAAGAATAGAACGGGTGCATTACCTGGCAGCCGGTCAGTTTAGCCATATCCTTATCTGTTTTAGAGAACAGCATTACCTGATTATGAGTAAATATCTCCAGACTTGCCCCATATCTAGCTTTAACCTTACGCAAACCTTTAGCCACCACCTGCACTTTGCCCCAATCCCGGGTATAGAGAGTGATCAGTGAATCCGCTTCCCGCAATTCCCTGGCGCGCAGGACAATAGCTTCTGTTTTAGTAAAACCCATTTAGACCTCGGCGTATAGCGGGTAGCGTATAGTAATTAATCTCTTCGCATTCCCTATACGCTGTACGCTATACGCTTCACGCTATTCTCATTTACCCTGTAAAGCTGACAACCACGAGAATAACTGACAGCAAGACCAGAGCTCCGGTGATGATCCAGGCAATCCAGTTATATAATTTAGTATTAACATATTTACCCATGATCCTGGCATTATTTATCAGCAGCATCATAAAGATCATGATCACGGGCAACAAGACCCCGTTTACAGCTTGGGATAAGATCATGATCTTGACCAGGGGAGCTTGCGGCCAGAGGATCAGCGCCCCGCCGATAACGATCATGCCGGTATAGATATTGATGAATTCAGGAGCTTGTTTATACGTACGATCCACCCCTTGCTCCCAACCGAAAGCTTCGCATACCGCATAAGCAGTGGACAGCGGGATGATGCACACGGAAAAAAGGCCGGCATTGAATAGTCCCAGGGCAAAAAGCACCGCAGCATATTTCCCTGCCAGCGGCACCAGAGCCACCGTTGCATCCGCTGCGGTATTAACCTGGATATTATGGATGAATAAGGTAGAAGCGCACGCTACAATAATGAAAAACGCCACTATATCCGTGACCATCGTACCTAAAATGATATCCACCTTTTCATAAAAATAATCTTTAATTTTTAATTTCTTATCTACCACTGCTGCCTGCTGGTAAAACTGCATCCAGGGAGCAATAGTGGTCCCGATCACCGCTATAGCCAGGATAATAAAATCCTTCTTAAACTGAAGTGTGGGAATAGCTATATTCTTTAAGGCTATGGACCAGGCTGGGTTGGCCATAAATCCGGAAATAACATAGGTGATATACATAAAACAGGCAAAGAGAAATATTTTCTCTACTGTCTTATACGTTCCTTTCAAGATCAAATACCAGGCAAAGAAAGCCGCCAAGGGTACAGAAATGTAGCGGCTGATGCCAAATATTTCCAGACTGGCAGCCACCCCGGCAAAATCGCCGACCGTATTGGCCAAATTGGCAATGATCAAGACGATCATGGCAAAAAAAGTGATCCTGAATCCATAAGCACCTCTGATCAAAGAGGCCAGTCCTTTGCCAGTGACAATCCCCATCCGGGCGCACATCTCCTGGACCATATAAAGGCACACGGCAATGAGCGGCAGAAGCCAGAGCAAGCCATATCCATAATGCGCCCCAGCCACAGAATAAGTGGCAATACCGTTGGCGTCATTATCAACGCTGGCCGTGATGATCCCCGGCCCCATCACCGCCAGGAAAAGAGCCAGTTTTATCTTGAAATTCGACCATCTACTTTTTTGGGCGACCGGCTGTTCCATAGAATCCTCTTAATAAATTAATAATTCAAAAATCAAACCCACATATCAAAATTTTAAATTCTTAATTGTCATTTTGATATTATATTTTTGATATTTGATTTACAAGTTATACATATACTTGACCAGTTTTTTGGAGATATCTAATTTTAAATGTTTCATCTTTTTATCATATTGTTTGATATGATCCCACATTATTATGTTTTCCACGATTTTTCTCCGAAAAAGATTGACCAGCTTGAATACTTCCCGCTCTGGGCCAAGCCGCTGCAACATGCTGTTGATATCCGCTTGCACGCCGATGATCCGCAGTTTCCCACGCTGGATACGCAAAGCCACGTCATTGACGCGGAATAAGTGCTTGCCATACCGGTCCACGATCTCTTCATCCATGATATCCCGATAAATGAACAGCTCATTTGATTCAATGGAACCTGAGACGATCTCTTCCATAAAGACCTTAAGATAGATCGCTTTTTTGGAAAGGCAAGCCACATCATCCCAGGGAATGACCAGCAATTCCTTCGCTTTAAACAGGTTAAACCCCCGTTTTCCCTTAGCCGGAATGATCACCAAATGCTTCACCGGCGGGAACTCTTCTCCCATCTGTATGGTCATATCCTTCACTTTACCCACACTGATACTGCCGGCGCTGATGACCGGCTTACCTACAAAATCCTGATAAAAGCTAGATGGCTTCTTCACCCCGTTAGACCTCATTTCTTTATTGAAACAATGATAGCTCTGTTTATCGATTAATTTGTTATTTGGAATTTGTCATTACTCACGATATTCGTTCGGTGGGTTCCTTCTTCACCTTCAAGGTAATGATCCGCCGGCGATTGGTTTCCACTATGGTAAATTTCAGGTCCTTGTATTTTATCTCTTCATCCTTGCGCGGTACCCGTCCCAGCAGATCGACCACAAATCCGCTGACAGTATTGAAATCTTCGCTGGGCAGATTAATTTTGAGTTTCTCATTGACCTCATAGATGTTCATCTTGCCATCAATCTGCGCTGAGCCGTCGCCCAGCGGTTCAATCCCTATATCTTCAATATCATATTCATCCAGGATATCCCCGACAATCTGTTCTACCAGGTCCTCCATGGTGATCAGGCCGCTGGGAACACCGTATTCATCCACCACGATAGCCAGATGCTGCCGGCCTTTCTGCATGTGCCGCATCAAGCTGTTCACTTTTTGCGTCTCTGGCACAAAATAAGTCGTACGAATGAGGTCCGGGATGACAATGAGCTCATTACAGCGCCAGGCATTGAGTAAATCCTTGACGTGAATGATGCCGATGATATTATCCAGATTGTCTTTGTAAACCGGTACGCGAGAATGGCCGGTTTCCACCAGCAAGTCAATGAATTTTTCCTTTTCCAGATTGATCTCTACGCATTCCATATCAATCCGGGGTATCATTATTTCCCGCGCTATTTTGTCGCCAAATTCCAATACGCTATGGATCATTTCCTTCTGGTCTTTTCCTAGCACTCCCTCGCGGACTCCTTCTGAAACCAGAAACCGGATCTCTTCATCCTTATCAAAGAGCATATCTTGCTTGATATTGCCACCCAGGAATTTCACCAGCGGATTGGTGATAAAAATCAGGCCCTTAATCAAGGGAGCCAGCACGTAATGGACCAGGAGTAATACTTTGATCGTCCAGACCGCCACTATCTCAGGCCTATGTTTGGCTAAAGTTTTTGGGGTGATTTCACCCAGGATCAAAATGACCACCGTGATAAGGACTGTGGCCATGACGGCTGCCCAGCCCTCGGGGATATGCAGATTATTGGGGAAATTTACCGCTAAATATGTAGCCAAAGCGGCCGCGGTTAAATTCACGATGGTATTGCCAACTAAGATAGCCGCTAATATTTTATTCGGATGCTCCACCCAGATCTGCAAAGACTTGACCTTCTTTTCCTTGATCAGGGAAGCGATCCTATACCGGCCCAGACTGGTCAATGCAGTCTCGGTAGCCGAGAAAAAGAAACTAGCCAATATCAGAATAGCTAAAATGATAAAACTGCTAAACATAAAACTCCTAACATAGCGTTAAGCGTTTAGCGGGTAGCGTATAGGAAAGCTCTTCTAAACGCCATACGCTATACGCTGTATTCAAAACGGATTCATCATCCGGAAAATAAAAAGAGTAACGATCATGCCGAGGATCGCCCCGCCTGCTACTTCCCACCAGGTATGGATCCTGGCCCGGATCCGGCTATGGGCGACCATGAAAGCCAGGAGAAAAACCATCAAGGTGATAAAACTATTTTCCGTGGTCAAGACAATCGCCGTGCAAATAGAGAATGCCACGGCACTGTGGCCGCTGGGCATTCCACCCCACAGCGGCCGGCCTTTGCCAAAATAGGCCTTGCCGATAATAACAAAAATAAAAACAATGATCAAAGAAATGAACATGATATATTCAGGAACTTCTTTAATCTTGGAAATAAGCGGCGCCAGGTTATTGCCCAGGTAGCGTTTGCCAAAGACCAGATAGGCTACGATCAAAGCGTTACCAGAAGCAAAAAACACTGCCCCGGCAGCAATATCCTTAGCCACTTTAGCCGCCGGATGGTACGTATCGGTGATCAAATTTACCAGCGTCTCAACAGCAGTGTTGAACATTTCCGCCAGCAATACTAGGACAATGGTAATAGTAAGCATGATCACTTCTAAGCGATCCAAGCGTACAAACAGGCTGAAAAACAAAACAAAGACCGCAATACCCAGGTGGACGCGCATACTGCGCTGAGTCTTGGTTACGTAAATAATACCCTCTATCGCGGCATTGAAGCTTTCCCAGATATCTTCAGATCTCACGGCTACCCCTTTAAAATCAATTCCAAAATCCAAATGACAAATGTCAAATGAAAATAGTAAATTAAAATTTTCTTGGATTCTTTTGAATTTTGAATTTGGTCATTTGCTATTAAGCTCTTTTAATATTTTCTGCTCTTCCCGATGCATGATTTTTCTTTTCTTCAAAGTCAGGTCATCGTAGCCCAGTAAATGTAAAATCCCGTGCGTGACCAGAAGGGCGATCTCTGCTTCATAGGCGTGCTGATATTCCCTCGCCTGCCGCCGTGCCGCATCCAGACAAACAAACACCTCTCCCAGCATTACTACCGGCAGACTGCTGGCAGTCTCAATTGGAGCGGCAATGACATCTGTGGCATAATTACGATTAAAGAATATTTTATTCAGGCGAATCATCTCGGCCTGATTAACAAAGAAAAGCCCTAGTTCATAATCCTTGTCCTGCGGTAGATAATGAGAAATAATATACGCGGCAATTTTCCGGGCCAGCCGCTGGGGGACCTTTTCCTTCTTCACTTATGACTCTTATTATCATCAGGATAATCTACCCGGTTATGGAACATACCGCTCAGCACATGGCAGAACTGCTCGCTGATAGTATGGATATCCTTCAAGCTTAGATCGCATTCTTCCATCTGGCCGTCGATAAATTTGTTATTGATGATACGCATCACCAGCTCCTGGATATGGGCATAACTCGGATCAGCCAAATTGCGCGAAGCCGCCTCTACGGCATCAGCCAGCATGATTATCGCCGCTTCCCGGCTTTGCGGCTTGGGACCAGGATAGCGGTATTGCTCCTTAGCCGCAACTGCTTCTTCCTCCAACGCTTTCTGATAGAAAAAATACACCAGACTGGTACCATGATGCTGTTCGATAATATCAATAATATCCTGGCTGAGCTTGCATTGCGCGGCCAAATCAACACCTTCTTTAACATGGGACAATACGATCAAGCTGCTCATGCTGGGAGAAAGATCATCATGTTTATTAAGGTCATCCTGGTTCTCGATATAATATTCTGGTTTGGCCAGCTTGCCGATGTCGTGGTAATAAGCTCCTACCCTGGCCAGCAATGGATTAGCGCCAATGGCTCCGGCCGCGGTCTGAGCCAGATTCCCTACCAGCAAGCTATGATGATATGTGCCGGGAGCTTCCATCATTAATCGTTTCAACAGCGGCTGGTTAAAATCAGATAATTCTAGCAGCTTGATATTGCTTGAGATACCGAACATATGTTCAAAATAAGGCAGGAACCCGATACTTAAAACACCGCAAAAGAAACCATTGAGAATTCCCCACAAAGCATTGTAGGCCACTACCTCCAGGCGGGCCTGCTGCAAGAGAGCAATAAAGCTGATAAGGCCCAGAGCATTAGCCAAGCTGATGAACAAGCCGGAACGGATCAGGTCAGATCTTTGCTTGACACTGGAGGCGCTGAAGACACCGACCAGGCCACCCAGTAAATGCACGACAAACAGATTCATATCGTCATGATAAATAACAGCTACTAGGATATCCAGTAATACCGTCATTAGGATAGCCAGGTCGATATCTACCAGGATGGTCATCAGTATAGAGACCATCCCCAAAGGGATAAAATAACCGCTCAAACCTAGCTCCTTAAAGATCTTAGCTAGGGCCATGACGAAAATACTGACCAATTCCAGGACGAATAAGTCAGTGTTGGACTCATAAATTTGCGGAGCATAGCGATACAGGTAAAATCCCAGCAAAACCATAAAACCTAAAATAATAACCAGATATCCGGCAATACGCTGAAAATCTATTTCCTGGAAACTGGAAAGCAGGACCAGCATAGCCAGTATAGTAAAACAGACAAAGAGCCAACGGGGCGCGGATAACGGAGTCAAAAAAACATTCCTGGTTTCTGATGAAAAATGCTTTTGCCTGTGCTGCCAGCGTCTGCTTTTTTTAAGCAGCGCGATCAATATCCTGCGATAAAGAGTACGCCAGTCAGTCATTATTTAGTTCCCTTGCCCCGTTAGGCACACGATTCCTAAACATAAAACCTTCTTTTATCGTCGGCTTTAAGCCAGCAGAATTTCTTTATGGGAGAACTGTTCTCCCTTACAATATCTCTAACGGGGTTTGCTATTAATTTCTTCGAATTCTTCGTATGCCTTGATGATCTTCTTGACTAAGGCATGACGGACCACATCCCGCCCGGTAAAATCGATGAATTTGATACTGGATATGCCTTTTAGTATATGCTTGATCTGCACCAGGCCGCTTTGCTTTTTGTTTTGCAGATCGATCTGGGTAATATCCCCCACAATAACCGTAGTCGTTTCAAAACCAATACGGGTTAAAAACATTTTCATTTGCTCCGGATTCGTATTCTGCGCTTCGTCCAGCACGATAAAAGCATCATTCAAGGTCCGGCCGCGCATATAAGCTAACGGCGCGATCTCGATCACGCCTTCGTCACGTAGATGATGAAACTCCTCTGCCCCCATGATCTCATAGAAAGCATCATAGAGCGGCCGCAAATACGGATCCACTTTATCATATAGATCACCAGGTAAAAATCCCAGTTTTTCGCCTGCCTCCACTACCGGTCGCGTGAGAATGATGCGAAATACTTTTTCTGCCCGCAGCGCCACAATAGCCATGGCTACTGCCAGATAGGTCTTACCAGTACCAGCTGGGCCAATACCAAACACCATATCATATTTTTTTATCGCCTCTACATATTTTTTCTGGTTCTTAGTGCGAGGAGCGAGCTTTTTACCTTTTATGGTATAGCAAATACAATCTTCATCCTCACTATTGGGCAGTGGTGTTTTAGTTTCCACTTTCTCAGTATAGAACCGGGTATTGTCCATCATACTGCGGAAACCTTTTCTATCGATTCGATATCCCCGGCGGATCTGGTCAGCTAATTCCTGGATCATTCTATAAGCCTGACTCACCTTGGCTTTTTGCCCTTTGATCATCAAGGTGTTGCCATAGGTCACCAGATTGACGTCAAACTCATTCTCGATCAGCCGCAGGTTCTCATCCTGGGGGCCGAAAACATTGAGCATTTCTTCATTATCTTGTAGATATACTGTTTTAGTAACCATAAATCTCCAAAAGAAGTTTTGAATTATAAGATACTGATTTTTCAATTATATTGGTGAAGATTAGCAGAGAAAACTTATCCCTCACAACAGCTTAGTATAAGGATCTCTAATTTCAACTTCTAGTATTGGCCACTGATTGTAATATCAATATAAATAAAATTCACCGGCATTTCAATCGGCAACGTATATTTACAAACCCAAATTGAACGGTTATAAATTTGTAATCCCCTAGAATTTGTCCTAACCTGAATTATTAATAGTAAACTGTAAGTAAACCTAATATCATTTTAATTTAATATGCAATCCCCGCAATTGCTTTTCCCCTACCGTCCCAGGAGCGTCAGTCAAGAGACAGCAAACCTCTTTTCCACTTCGGAAGTGGAAAGACGGTTATTCTAGCAGAAGAGCTTTGATCTCTGCAAGCTTCCTTTGATAATCAATTCTATCTTCAACAAAAGTTTTATATGTTTCAGGTTTAATTTCCAATAATTCCATAAACTCACAAATCTCTTGCTTACCAGCCGAAATAAATTCCTGATAAGATGATGAATGCCAAGAGTCAGGGTTTTCCACTAATTTTGCCGTAGCTGGATTTAAGTGAATATACCTGGTCAGATGTAATAGCTGGGAGTCTGTTTTAACTATGACATTTTTAAACTTACCTTCCCATAAAGGACCTTTCCTGCCATGTTTGATATTAAAGTATCTGGTATAGCTATTCAAGATTTTCCTCAGATAATGAGATATACCACTATCATCTGTTTGTTTTAACAGCAGATGTATATGAGTAGGCATCAGACAATAAGCAATTATCTCTACCAGCTTTCGGTTATCATCATGATCATTCCTTACGAATTCCTTAATATCTCTCGGCAATTGCTCAAAGCGGGAAAATTTTACTACTGGATTACTGATTTGATAGTACCGGATCAGATCCAGCATTCTGGCATATTCAGTTCGGTCATTAAAGATCTCGTACCCTGCGATGCTCCTGGTAAATACATGGTACACTTGCCCTTCCACTAATTTATCCTTCCTCAATGCCCCTCCTTATATTTTAAACCAAATTACCACAATTACCACTTCCGAAGTGGAAAGATTAACTTAAATAATAATGCGCCAGCTTATCCCTCCCATTGCCTTCCAAGGCACTTCGGGATATTTATTCCTTACTCCAGTTGGAATGTGTTTTACTGCTTCGCCGATAATTTCCAAACACCGTATCACGGCATAGGAAGTTTTAGTATCTTTAGCAAACTTTTTAAAAGTTGTATTACTCAGGAATTCTTCCGCAATCTGCATGTTTTTCAGAATATCATCCAGGTAAATACTGAAATCTCTTTTGGTCATATATAACGAACCTCTTTTAAAATATATTCCCTCAATGATGATTGTAAAGTATCTTTGATAGAACTGTATCTGCTGGTCTGGCTCCGGCCAATATAATAAGCCTGTTGCATCTTCGGACATTGGCTGAAAGCGACTCCGAAGAAAATTCTTAATCTCATCTCTTGGAAAACCCTTGGAGTGATTTTTATCGTAATGAATATCGATATCGTAGCTCATCGCCCCTCCATCCCAAACAAACAACCTTTACCCTACCACTCTACCACTTACCTCAGCTTTATATGCAATTCCCGCAATTGCTTTTACCCCACCTGTCCGGGAGTATCAGTCAAGAGACAGATAGGGAAGGCGATCACTTCCCGGATGGAAGTTTCTTCCAGTACGATTGATTACAAAACGGTCAAGTTCCGGCGCACGGTAAATTCAGATTTTCATTTCCGATAATCCCAGTAATCAGGGGTTCCGGCCAAAGGGATTACTTCTACGCGCTCATGCACAAAATATCTTTTATCTCCTGGATAAACGATCCAGAGTTTTTTTAGTTTAAGGTCTTCCAAGGCCACTGCCATGGATTTGGTAAGCTTAGGAGCATCAGTATACTTAAATTCACACGCCCAGTTTTCTCCGTCGTGCTGCCAAAATAAGTCAACCTCCGCGCCCGCATGTGTCGCCCAAAAATACGCATTATCATCCGGTTTATTCACGCTCCTCCAGACACAATCAAGCGCAAAACCCTCCCACGAACTACCCAGTTTAGGATGGGTAAAAAGCGCCTTTCCAGTTTCCAGAGACAGCAAAGTATGAAATAACCCCGAATCTCTTAAATATACTTTCGGTCTTTTCACTACTCTTTTACCTATATTGACGTACCAAGGCTGTAAGAGGCGCACCATAAATGTACCCTTCAGTATCTCCAAGTAGTGCATCACTGTAGTGTCGGCAACTCCAAAGGACCGGCCCAATTCACTCATATTGACTACATTGCCATGATAATGACTCACCATCTGCCAAAACCGGCGCAACGTATTGGCCGGCACACGAATACCCAGGTTAGGGATATCCCGTTCTAAAAAAGTCCTAACATATTCTTCTCTCCACTGAAAACTGCCGCTATCGTTCGACGCCAAAAAGGAAAGAGGCAGTCCCCCTCTTAGCCAAAGTTTTAGCGCTCCACTGCGCGCAATATCGCTTTGGCGAAACCCTTCTAACGTATAAAAGGCTATGCGGCCAGCCAAAGTTTCCGAGCTATTTTTGATAATTTCAGGAGAGGCGCTTCCTAAAATGAGGTACCTCTGTTCCGGAATAGTGTCTACAAGATATCTTATCAGGGGAAAAAGCTCCGGTTTTCTTTGGACCTCGTCTATAACAATAAGACTTTTAATTTTCTCCAAGGTCAACTGCGGATTCTCCAGACGCGCGACATCTCTGGGGTTCTCTAAATCGAAATAGGCATCAGCTTTAAACTGTTTAGCCAATGTGGTTTTCCCGGTTTGTCTCGGGCCAATAAGAGCTGTTACCCTAAACTGGGAGAGCCGTTGTTTTATCTCTGCAAAATCAATTTTGCGTGTTATCATATCATCCTTGTTATTTCTTTTATTATCACTGAGTTTTCAATGGTATGTTATCGTGTTTATTCACTACTGTCAATATTTTTTATCGCCAGCCTAGTGATACCATCTAATACTCACTTCCTGCCGATGAAAAGGATATCCTTTATATCATCCCTTCACGCCAAGATCACTTTGGCAGACTGAGAGTAATATCTCCATCCTGCTGGTCTTCTGCAGATACCTTGAACATTTCCCGATCCTCGGTCATGCCCATCATGCCGGCCACGATCATATCCGGGAACTGATGAATGCGGATATTGTATTGATTTACGCTATCATTATAGAATTCCCGGCGGTCTGCCAGCTCGCTTTCCAAGCTACTAATGCGGGATTGCAGTTGGATGATATTGGTATTGGATTTAAGCTCCGGATATGCCTCGCCAACTGCCCAGATACCGCTTAGCGCTTTATTAAGCTCTCCCTCTTTTACTGCTTTGTCATGCACTGTCGTTGCTTGCATGGCAGCAGTACGCAAAGCTATTACTTTTTCCAAGATACTTCGTTCATACTGCACGAACTGTTCACACACCTTGACCAACTTAGGGATTTCATCATGCCGCTGTTTAAGCAAAACGTCAATATTCGCCCACGCCTTGGCTATGTTGCGCGATACTTGAATAAGGCCATTATAAAGAGTTATGATATAACATACTATTATTGTCAGTGCTATACATAATAAAAAGCTCCATTAGCTCTTCTCCTTTTCAGAATGTACATTTCTAATTATTTAAATATCATTGGTATTCTAGATAATATAACTATTTCATATCCTTATGATATATTTCTTGCCTACAGTTTCTAATACCTCCACCATGATAATCTTTTTTCACTCTCAAAAATATAGATAAATTAATTTTAGCCTTTATCTTAATTTTATATGCAATTCCTGCAATTGCTTTTCACCCACTGGGCCAGGAGCGTCAGTCAAAGGACAGATAACTTTCTGGGTTTTAGGGAAAGCGATCACTTCACGGATGGAAGTCTCACCCAGCATCAAGGTGACCAGGCGATCCAAACCAGGAGCAATACCGCCATGCGGCGGAGCGCCATATTCAAAAGCTTCTAACAGGAACCCGAACTTTTCTTTAGCCTCCTCCGCGGCTATGCCTAAGGTCTTAAATACTCTTTCCTGTATTTCTTTGCGGTGGATACGAATACTACCAGAGGCGATTTCCGTCCCATTCAAGACCAGGTCATACGACTGGGAGCGCATCTTGCCCGGGTCAGTCTCAAAATAATCCACGTCATCATAATTAGGAGCAGTAAATGGATGATGCTCGCTCTCCCAGCGTTTTTCTTCAGCATTATACTGGAACATCGGGAAATCAATCACCCACAGGAAGTTAAATTCCTTCTTATTGATCAGATTCAGCTTATCACCCAGGTGCAAACGTAACCGTCCCAGGCTCTCAGCGACGATCTTGGGCGCGTCAGCTACTATCAATATCAGATCATTTTCTTTAGCTTGCATGGTTTCTTTCAATGCGGCCAGCGTCTCTGGCTTAAAAAATTTAGCAATAGGAGAATCCATCCCCTGCGCTGTCACTTTAAACCAGACTAATCCCTTAGCCCCGAATTCATTTGCCAGTTTGGTCAAGCCCTCAATCTCCTTACGGGAATAACCGGCAATACCAGAAGCGCAAACAGCCCTGATCACATCCTGATTTTTCAATACCTCGGCAAATACTTTAAACTCTGTATCCTTAACCAGTTCACTGATATCTTTTATCTCCAGGCCAAACCGCAGGTCAGGTTTGTCACTGCCGAATTTGGTTTTAGCTTCGGCATACGTTAGGTGCGGGAAAGGAGTTTTTAGCTCCAGGCTCATCATCTTCTGGAATACCGTTGACATCAAACCTTCTACCAGGGCAAAAATATCTTCCTGGGTCACGAAGGACATTTCTATATCTATCTGGGTGTGTTCCGGCTGGCGGTCAGCGCGCAGATTCTCGTCGCGGAAGCATTTGGCGATCTGGAAATACCGTTCCATACCAGCTACCATCAGCATTTGTTTGAACAACTGCGGCGATTGCGGCAGGGCAAAAAACATCTGCGGGTGGACCCTTGACGGCACCAGATAATCCCTGGCTCCTTCTGGCGTGGATTTAGTCAGGATTGGCGTTTCTACCTCGACAAATCCCTGGTTGTCCAAATAATCCCGCACGACTTTTACCGTTTTATAACGGAAGAGCAGATTGTTTTTCATCCGTGGCCGGCGCAGATCAAGATAACGGTATTTAAGTCTGGTCTCTTCATTGACTTCGGTTTCATCCGCCACTTCAAAGGGCAGGGTTTTGCTGGGATTCAAGACTTCGAATTTTTTCGCCACCACTTCTATTTCACCAGTAGACAGTTTAGGATTTTCAGTGCCAGCCGGACGCAGGCTCACCTGCCCCGTCACTGTCACCACAAATTCACTACGTAATTTTTCAGCTTCCTTAAACAACTCCATTCCTGTTTCCTGGGAATTAAATACTACCTGGGTCAACCCCTCCCGATCGCGCACATCAATAAAGATCAGCCCGCCGTGATCGCGGCGGCTATGCACCCAACCTACCAGGGTCACTTCCTGGCCGGTATTATTTTTCTTCAATACTCCACACGTATGAGTCCTTTTCACTGATTTTACCCTTTCTTGAATATAATTACGTGGATTATTAACATTGATTATCCCCTGCTGACTCCGATAAATCGGGATCAAAGATGCGGGGACAGGCGCGGATTAAAAAATACCATTCAAAATGAAAACTATTTTAATTTTAGTTCCTTTAATATGGAAACAAGGTCATTTAATTTTATCTCTTTTTGTTCCTTGGTCAGCATATCCCGCACCACGGCGATCCCTTTTTTTAGTTCATCTTCCCCGATGATCACGGTAAATTTAGCTTTATACTGATCAGCCTGGCGCATCTGGCTCTTTAAACTTTTGTTTTCCAGACAAGCTTCTACTTTCAGTCCACTCTGCCGCAGATCGCGAATAAGGGTAAAAGCTTCCTGTTGGGCCTGCTGTCCCAGTAAAGCGAAATAAACATCTCCCGAAGTCTCTGGCCAGCCGCCGGCTTTTTGCTTCTTAAGCACTTCCACGACTCGCTCCACCCCGAGGGCAAAACCTACCGCTGACATCTCCGGGCCACCCAATTCTTTTACCAGCTTATCATAACGCCCCCCCGCGGCAACCGCATCCTGGGCTCCCAGGCTCTCTGATTTTATCTCAAATACGACCCGGGTATAATAATCAAGGCCCCGGACCAGGAATTTATCCGCTATAAAAGCAATATTCTCTTTTTGCAACGTTTGCTGAATATTTTGGAAATTATCACGGCAAGACTGGCACAAATAATCCTGGATAGCCGGTATCCGGGTGATCACCTGGCGGCAGGTTTCAACCTTACAATCCAGCACCCGCAATGGATTACGCGCCATTCGGCGTTGGCAATCAGCGCAGAGCGGCGCGGAATTTTCCAACAAAAAATTTTGTAATACAGAGCGATATGACGGACGGCACTCGGCACAACCCACGCTGTTAATATATACTTTAAGGCCCGCCAAGCCAAGACGCGAGAAAAACTCTACGCACAAAACAATGATTTCGATATCGCGCCAATAACTATCTGAACCAATAGATTCAGCCCCGATCTGGTAAAATTGGCGGTAACGTCCCGCCTGCGGCCTTTCATAACGGAACATCGGTCCCTGATAATAAAGCTTGGTGAGACCCCCCTGGACCAGCAGGTTTTTTTCTATCGCGGCCCGTACTACTCCGGCTGTTCCTTCTGGCCGTAACGTCAGACTGCGGCCCTTCTTATCATTAAAAGTGTACATTTCCTTTTCTACGATGTCAGTATCTTCACCGATAGTTCGGTTAAACAAAGCTAATTCCTCAAAAATTGGCGTACGGATTTCACTAAAACCGTAATTTTGCAGCAGCTCAATTGCGGTTTTTTCCAGATACTGCCAAAGTTCGATCTCCGGCGAATATATGTCTTTAGTTCCTCTTACACTGTTATACTTCATAAAACCTCAAATTTTGTCATTTTGAATTTTGGGCTTTGAATTTCATTTTACAGTCTGTAAACAATATTTTCTACACCATTATTGGCGCGGCATTCCAACACCTGGGTGGCCTGTTCATGAAGATTAGACAGGACCTGGCCGACTGCTCCTAGCTGCTTATTGGTAAATACTTCCAGCATAAATATATCCTGGTAACCGATATCTTTTAAACCAGTCATAATGCCGGACCAGGGAACACGGCCATCACCCGGCGGCAGATGGTCGTCAAACTGCCCCTGGTTGTCAGACAAATGCAAGCTGATAATCCGCTTATTGAAACTTTTAAGCATCCCTAGCGGATCCTGGGTCAGGTTCGCATGCGAGGTATCAAAACAGATCCCCAGATTTACCGCATCTAGTTCATCGATGAGCTGGTTTAGATCATGGGCCTGGCCGCCCAAAAGGTGCGGCAGCAGGTTTTCCACAGCCAGCCGGACCTGCCTGGTTTTGCAGTAATCGATTAACTCTATCAGGCTTTCCTTGCACTTATTCAACCGGCGATATTTTTCATCCTGGTTGTTCAGATCAAAGGCCTGCATGCTGGGATGGACTATAGCAATTTCACCGGACAAATATTCCAGCACATCAATACCTTTTTTGAATTCCCATACCGCATGGCCCCGTACCCGCTCGTCCAGGCTGGCCAGATCCATCTCCGGCCAGACCGGCAAGTGCAGTGAATGCACAAAAAGGCCGTGCTCTTTCAGCTTATTGCGCAGATTATAGGAATGGATCTTTTGCTGCCAGATCTCCAAACCTTCCTTTAAAAAGAAATTTGAGCTGTTTACCGCTATGGAACTGGGTGTGCCCCATTCGATGGTATCAAGGCAGATCTCGATTACCTCGAAACCTGATTCCTTAATCACCGGCAGATACGGGATTACATCATGGTCGTGAAAAAATCCGGTGGAAAGACCCAGTTGCAATTTAACCCCCTTAAATACAGCTATAGAGCTGTAAAGCGAGAGAAAACAATAGTTTTGAGTTTTGCTTGCTTTACACCTTAGCCTGCTGGACTTCAAAGCATATCTTCTACAACTGTTTTAGATTTTGTAGTTGGATAAATTGAAACCGCACCATGGCTTTACGCAATAACCCTTTTCCTGATGGGAAATGCAATTAAGATCCTGCTCATTGTCGAGATGGCCAGCGATCAACCCGGCAAAAAGACGCACATAGAACTGGGCCCGGGTACAGGCGTCATATTTGGACCAGAAATTACCCCAGCGGTAATCCCGTTCATATTTTGACCGGAGCAGTCCAGCTATATGCTTAGGATGCCAGTTCATCTTGGTCAGAATCCGGGTAAGCAGCTGGATATTAGTCGGTTTCAGCATATTATTATTCGGGTAACGCAAGGCGTGCGCCGCGCAAACCGGCAAGATATCAATATTAAAAAAATCATAACTGCGCGACCATTCTTCCGGCGGATGCGAATATTCCTGGTTGTAATAACGGTGAAACTTGAATAGCTGTGAATGTTTATAACTATTGATCAGCTTTATTAATGAATTGGTCACGTCCGGAATAGTAGTTTGCACGTGCCCGGCATAAGCCGCGGCTTTATTAAAATCCTGACGTAATTCCAGTAAGTCTTTCAGGCTTAAGTCAAGCCGCGGCAAGGTGATCTGTATCGGAGTCGCCTCAGCTACAAATTCGGTAAATTTCTGTTTTTGAACTTTATGCTTTTGATATAAGCTGAAGGCACAGCGCACATCGCGGATATTCATCGGGTCGCCGTACATAGACAGATCGAGATTTATGGCTTCGCGCCCTTCCCCACCCTTTCCCACCGCGGTATCAGTACAAACCACCGGTATTTGCGTATGCAGCCGCACTTCTTTGATCACCAAATGCGATATATATTCCAAAATACGGCCCATTCCGTCATGTGCCAAATTAAAACGCAGAGCCTCCAGGTTAGCGGCAGACAAATCGCGGGTTGAGGCCAGGTTATCGCTGAGCTTGCCTATCTTCTCCAGGGCTTTATTGGCCTTGGATTCTCTTTTAATCTGGAAAGCAAAATGATACCCCTGACCAGTCATGATAATCAAGGGGTAGATTCCCAGGCGCTGGAAGACTTTTAAAATAGACTTATACACCACTTCTATCTTGCTGAAAACTTCTTCCGACTGCAGATAAACCTTACCGGGGAAATCCATATTAAAATATTCAATATCCAGGACACCCACGGTGTAATTCAGATCGCTAACGGAACGGAAGATATCCAGCCCTTTATCTAATATCCAGTTAAATTTATCCTTGGAGGTGGAGATAAAGTTGCGCGCATTGATATCTTCTTCCTGCAGCGCAGTGCCGTATCCGACGAGATATTGGGCAGAAAAGCCGCCCGGGTCGTGTTCCTCGCCCCCACAGTATTCGGCTATCCGTTTACGCACCTGAGCATTACGATAAAAGTCTTTATCAGGCATTCTTTTCCTTTGCGAAGGCGCATAGATTATCACGCAGGCAAACAGATTATCTGACACTCGTCTGGATCCGGTTTTATATTCGTCTAAATCGTTCTCTGCTAAATATTATTATAGCTTTATTACCGAATATTTGCAATAAAAAAACCTCCGCTGTCTCCGCGGTCCAAGGGACAGCCAGTAAGAGCGAGAAGCAGTAAAAACAAAAAGCAGTAAATACAAGAAACAGGAAAAACAAAAAGCAGTTAACTCGAGCACTGGCAACTATCCCTCGCTTTTACTGCACTTAGTTTTGACTGCCTTTCGTATTTACTGCTCCTCGTACTGACTGGCAATTGCCTCTCGTACTGTTTTTCGCTTTTACTGTTTTCTATTTGATTTCCATTATCTTCTGATAGGCGTGTTCAGTATGAGCGCCAAACTGTTTCAGCGTAAACTTTTCTTCAATATGCCGCCGGGCTTTATCGCCCATGCGTTTGCGCATACTCTTATCTACGAGCAGATCATATATCCTTTGGGCCATGGCTTCCTGGTCTCCGGGATCGACTAAGTAGCCGGTCTCCATATCCTTGACGATTTCCGGAATGCATCCTACTTTAGTGGCCACCAATGGTTTGCCGCAAGACATCCATTCCATGACCACCCGGGCAATCGCTTCACTTCCCATGGAAGCTACTACCCCGAGATCACAGGTATTCATGAATCTGACCACCTCTTCAGTGCGCCCCAGATAAAACACTTCATTCTGCAAGCCCAGACTATACACCGTCTCAGACAATCTCTTCCATTTAACATTTTCCTCTTTACCAACGAGCACAAATTTTGCCGCGGGATAAATATCTTTTACCATTTTAGCGGCTTGAATAAAAGTACTGTGCCCTTTGACTGGGTCAAGCCGGCCAACAATTCCGACCAGAGCAGTATCCGGACTTGCCTTCAATGCGTTTCTCATACTCTCATCAGCATAGTGCGGTTTGAAAACAGTAGTATCAAGACCCTGGTAGACCGTGACAAACTTATAATCCGGCAAGCCCAGGCTTTTAATACACGCGCTTCTAATAAATTCCGCGGCGCAAATTATCAGATTGCTTTTTTCATATAAATGCTTGTTAGCTGCATTGGCCGCGGGCGCACGGATATCACCGCGGGTACGCACGATCGGTATATGGCTAAACGTAGTGCGCAAAGAAAAATACGCCCAGAAGTGACTTTGCCCGCCGTGGGCATTGACTAATTCGATATTTTCCTTGTTCATGGCCATTTTCAGGTTAAAGACATTGACATCAGTAAAATTGACTGGTAGTAGCGGCAGCCCCATCTTTTTAGCCTGTAACAGCGGCGGCTTATTCGGCCAGCCGCCGACCATCACCTTATGCCCCCGCTCCGCCAGGGCTTTCGACAACGTCAGGGCATAATTGGTGATACCGCTATCCCATGGCTCATCGATCAATTGTAATATATTCATATTTTTCCTTATCTAGCTATCTCCCTATTTCATGTAACTATCCGCTTTTTTCAGCAACTATTTGCAGCTACGGTTATCAGGATATTAGGTTATCAGGAACCTGCTATCCTGAGTTCCTGATATCCCTATGCTGGTACCCTGATCACCTGTCTCACTGCATTACCCTGCCAATCGTCTTTTAACCGCATCAAAAACATCCGAGACCGTGATCAGCTTCAGGCAAAGAAAATTATTCTTCGGGCACCGCATCCCTCCATGTTTTCCGCACGGCCGGCAGGGCAGATCTTTTTCTACTACTAGATCCTTGGTACTGTACGGGAAAAAACCAAAATCCTGGGTAGTTGGCCCAAAAATCGCCACCACCGGCACACCTAAAGCCACGGCTATATGCATAGCGCCGCTGTCATTGGATACTAAAAGATTGAACCGTTTCATTACCGCGGTTATTTGCGAAATAGTAGTTCGGCCGGCCAGGTTAATAGCTGTTTCACGCATTTCACGGGCCATTTTATCCGCCACCGGCACATCTGCCGGGCTGCCAATTATTATGACGGTAGCTTTAAGCCCTTGAATCAACCGGTCAGCCAGCGCGGCATATTTTTCCGTCGCATAACGTTTTGTCGGCCAAACACTCCCTGGATTTATGCCTATGACCAGGTCGCCGGCTTTAATTTCATAATCATTACAAAATTCTAAAGCATAGTTTACTGCTTCTGGGCCTGGGTCCAAAAAAATAGCGGATTTTTCATCTTTTACTCCCAGCGGCTTTAGCAGATCAAGATTCCGATCAATCTCATGGATATTTTTACTTTTCCCGTATGGCACCTGAGCAGTCAGTAAAAAGCTGCCGGCGCTGATATTGAAACCAATTCTTTTAGGGATCCTGGCCAAAAAACACAACCAAACACTCTTAAAGGAACGGTGCGGCAGTAAAGCCACATTAAAATTATGCGCTTTTATTTTAGCTGCTAATTTCCAAAATGCCGGCCAAGACCGGTCTTTGCCCTTTTTATCGAAAACAATAATTTCGTCAATAGCCGGGTTGTTTTCCAGGATCTCTTTTACGGCTGGAGTTACCATGACACTGAGATAGCTATCCGGGAAAGCTTTTTTCACCGCCATGACCAGCGGGATAGTCAGGACCACATCTCCCAGAAACGCGGTCTGAATTATTAATATTCTCTTAATTTTATCCATTGATTTTGCCTTTGACTGGCAACTCGTTAACCGGCTCACTGGCAAACTTTACTTTCATCTGCTCCTGCATAGTCTCAAACACTTCCCCGGCGGTAATACCAGCCAGGCAGATCCGGTCGCTCCGCTTACAGTAATTGGCGCCCTGCAAACTGCACGGACGACACGGTAAATCTTTATATAAGATTGCATCGTCCTGGTTAGAGCGGATAAAGCCAAATTCAGGCACTGTCGGTCCCAGTAATATTAACACCGGGACAGCCAATGCCTGGGCAATATGCAAAGCTCCGGAATCCCCGGTTACCAACAATCGGCATTGCTTGATCAGGGCCATTAATTGGCGCAGGTCTGTTCTCCCCGCCAGATTAACTAAAAAATCCCTCGAATTTCCCATTTCCTTGACTATCTGACTAATAAACGCCAGGTCATTATCATCACCAAACAACAGTATTTTCATTTTGTTATTCCGGCACATTGTAAGGAAATCCACCCAGTTGAGCAACGGCCACTTCTTTGTTTCCCATTTTGCACCGGGATTCAACCCAATGATTATGTCTGCCGGCTTGAGGCCATTATTTTCCAGTAAAGCCCGCGCTGTTCTAATTTCCTTTTCCGAAAGATAGATCTTTGTTTCAGGGTGAAGCTGTTGCGGCCCTAAAAAATTCAGGGTCTCTAAATAACGTTCCACCACACTTTTGTTTAACTTCTGATTGCCGGTTCCCAGATGCAACAAGGCATATCTGTTTAAGGACTGCTTATTATAGCGTATCACTTTCACTCCGGCAGTCAAGCCCAACAGATGACTGCGCAGATTACTATGCAGGTCTATGATCAAGTCATATTTATTTTTTCTGATGCGGCTGATCAGACTGGTCAGATTTTCCTGTTGATCCAAGGTCAAAACTTCATTAATATGCGGATTATTAAGAAAAACATCCTGATATTGATTTTTAGTAAGTACTGAGATTTTTGTTTCAGGCAAAAAATGCCGCAGCTTAGTAAAAACCGGAGTAGTCAGTACCACATCACCCAGGGAACTGAACCGTATTACCAGTATATTATTGATCGTCGTCGGTTTACTCATACTGCCAGCAATCTCTCCATAGCTTCAATATTTTTATCCACGGCGCCTTTTTTCCGGGTCAGGCTTTGTTGCGCCAGTATTCCCATCTGCCGGGCTGATTCCTGATGGGTCAATAAAAATTCCACCCGCTCGATCAGTTCCGTCAGATTTTTTACCTGGACCACCGCGCTTTGCTTCAATAAGTCACCAGCGCTTTCCTTAAAATTTCCCATATACGGCCCAAATACCACCGCCTTAGCCAAGGCTGCCGGTTCCAGGATATTCTGCCCGCCGAAATCAACCAGGCTGCCACCCACAAATACTACTTCCGCGATGGCATAGGCTTTAAGCAGTTCACCCCTCCGGTCGATCACGAGACATTCAAAGGAAGCACTGTTTTTTTTGATCTTAGAAGTTAAGAAATAGGTGACCTTATTTTCCGTCAATAATTTTTCAATCTCACGGACACGCTCTATATGCCGTGGCGCCAGTACCAACTTCAATCCTGGTACCTGCTCTTTTATGATTTGGTAGGCTTCTATCAAAATAGCTTCTTCCCCCTTGCGAGTGCTGCCGGCTACCCAGACGACAGCGGAATCTTGCAACTGAAACTCTTTTCTGATAGTTTCCAGCGGGATTGCCAATTCCACTTCAAAATCATATTTTATGGACGAAGAAACAGTAATCAGCCCCTCCCTCAGCCCTAAAGTCATGAACCTTTCCTTATCTTCTTCGGTCTGGACACAAGCATAATCCAAGCGCTGCAATAAGGTTCGGAATAAGAATTGATATTTTTGATAGACCGGATAACTTTTATCAGACAGCCGCCCGTTTAGCAAGATTATCTTCACTCCCCTTTGCGCGGCTACGGCAATAAGGTTAGGCCATAATTCAGTTTCAATAATTCCGAGGACCGCCGGGTTCATTTTTTTAATGAACCTGCTGACCGTAAAAGACAGATCCAGGGGAGCGAAGACCACTTCCGCTCGGCCAGCCAGTTGCACCTTGGCCTGCTCAAAACCAGCGGGAGTGATGACCGAGACTATGACTGGTAAAGGAATTCGCCGCTGCCTGATTTTCTTGACCAGCGCGGCAGCGATTTTGACTTCTCCGACGCTAGCGGCATGGAGCCAGATAGTAGGTTTTAATTGTAGCGGTAAATTGAACCCCAGCCGCTGCCGGAATCCGGTTCGCCAGGTACCAGAAAAAAGGAGATTTACTATCCAGTAAGGGGAACTAACAACAATCGCTATAAGGAGAATAATATTATATAGCCAGATCATGCCTCCTCCATCAATTTGTCAGTTTCAGCAGTAAGCAGATTCAGGGAGAATTGTAGTTCTTTTTTCTTTTCTTCCAAATTATCTGTGTTATGGACATAGACCGGCTGGCCATTAGCGACAATGATATTGTTAAAGGGCAGGGGAATGACAAATTTATCCCAGTTGTTAAGTACCAATTTTCTTTTGGCGCTGAACGTGAGCGGGACAATAGGCAATCCTGTTTTCTGGGCCACATACAGGACTCCTGACTGGACTTCCCGGTAAGGTCCTTTGGGGCCATCAGGAGTAAAAGCCAGGACATCGCCTGCTGCGGCTGCATGCACGAGTTCGACCAGAGCCCGCAGGCCTCCTCTGGTAGACGAACCACGGACAGCCTTAAAACCGAACAGACTGGTAATATCAGCGATCAACTGGCCATCCTGGCTTTGACTGATCAGAATATTAATCTGGCGAAAACGGTGGGAATAGACGAGGAATAACTGCCGGCCGTGCCAGAAGGCATAGATATAGTTCTGATCTTCCTTCTTAAATTTTTCTATAATCCCAGTATTAATGATTTTAACGCGGCTGGTAATACCGATAAACCAAATGGCTATAGATCCGATGAGAGCAATAAGCTTATTGATCAAAATAAACTCCTAACTCGAAACTCGTCTGTTCCCGCGTCGCTTGTCCTCCCGGCCAGTTTTGCGCAGTAAAACTAGGGAGGATTGACTTCGATTCATAGGGATCAGCAGAGGGCAACTCGTAACAGTTCTACGCTCTAAACTGTATCTCATGCAGCTTTTTATATAAACTGCAGCGATTGAGCAATTCCTGGTGATTGCCCATATCCACGATCCGGCCTTGTTCCAGCGCCACTATTTTATCAGCCTTACGAATAGTGGAAAGACGGTGAGCGATGATAAAGGTGGTCCGTTTTACCATTAATTTATCCAGCGCTTCCTGGACAACCTGTTCGCTCTCACTGTCGAGGGCGCTGGTAGCTTCATCCAGGATCAGGATCCGCGGATCCTTTAAAATAGCGCGAGCCATGGCAATACGTTGGCGTTCGCCACCGCTCAAGTTTACACCCCGGTCCCGGATCATAGTCTCATACCTCTTTTCCCAGCTCATAATAAAATTATGCGCGTTGGCGGCCTGGGCCGCCATTATTATTTCTTCTTCATTAGCCTGAGGGCAGCCATAAGCAATGTTATTTCTGACCGTATCACTGAAAAGAATAGTCTCCTGAGTGACGATACCAATCTGATTTCTTAACGAAGCCAGGGTCACACTCTTTAATTCAAAACCATCGATGGTGATAAGGCCAGCCGTAGGATCATAGAAACGCGGAATTAAATTTACCAAAGTGGTCTTGCCGCTGCCACTCGGGCCGACAATAGCAATAATCTCCCCGGTTTTTACTCTCAGGTCAATATCGTTTAGCACTGGCCCGGCGTCGTAGGCAAAACTCACTTTTTCAAATAAAATTTCTTTTTGTAACGCGGGCAGAGCTTTGGCCTCTTTTACTTCCATCACCGTCGGCGGAGTGTCCAGAACCTTGAAGATACGCTCACTGGCCGCTACGGTCTGCTGCAGGACAGCATTGGTGGTAGAGAAATTTCTGATCGGAGTATACGTGGATAATGCCGCGCCGACAAAAGAGAAAAAAGCGCCAGCCGTCCAGTACCCGCGGATCACTTCCATACCTCCGTACCAGACAAAAATGGTCGAGCCCAGGACGCCAATAAACTCCATCAGCGGCGGTGAAAGCGCGATCACCCGCATGGAGCGCATCGTGATATTAAAGAAATCCCGGTTATCTTTTTTATACCGGTCAATTTCCTTGTCCTGAGCGCAGAAGGCCTTAACGATCTTAATCCCGGAAATAGTTTCCAAAAGTAGCGAATAGATATCTGCGGTCTTTTGCTGCGACTCATTGGATACATGGCGCAATTTCTTGCCAAATTTCACCAAAGCATAAACGATAAAAGGACTGAAGATCAGGGTGTAAATGGCAAATCGCCAGTGCAGGAAGAACATCAAACCGATCAAACCGATTATAGTCAACCCATCCTTGATAAAACTTACCAGGCCGCTGGATACCGCATTCTGAATGATCCCGACATCATTGGTAATACGGGAAATAATAGATCCAGTCCGTTTGTTTTCAAAATAATCCAAGGAGAGTCTTTGGTAATGCTCATAAAGATTATCACGCAGATCCAGGACAATTTTTTGCCCGATATAGGACATAAGATAGCCCTGACCGTAGGAGCAGATACCTTTAAACAGGAATACCAGCGGCAAAGCCAGAGAAATCATCACTAACATCTGAACATTCTTTTCAATAAAGATCCGGTCAATGACATATTTCAATATCCACATAGATGCAGTGGTAGCCAGAGCTACTCCAATCATAAATAATACGGCCCAGAAAAGCCGTTTGTAGTATGGTTTAACATAACGCCACAGTTTTATAAAGATGCTTTTATTATCCATGCAACACCTTTTCGATTTCCTGAGCTGCCCGGCCAGAAGCGCCGGGAGATCCTAATTTATCTTTAATGTACAGCAGTTTATCTTTGATCGCCTTAAGCTCCGCCGGATTATTTAAATATTTCTCTGTCTGGGCAGCGATGCTGTCAGCGTCTACGGCATCCTGGATGAATTCCGGCGCTACCTTTTGCCCGCTGACAATGTTGGCCAAACCGATATAAGGGATCTTCACCAGGCGCTTGGCTAATTGATAACTCAAGTTATTCACCTTATACATGATCAACATGGGAACACCTAAATAAGCCATTTCCAAAGTAGCGGTGCCACTGGCTACATAGGCTAACGTCAAATGGCGCCTGACCTGATACAGTTCATCATCAACAACTTTGACGGCAATACCTGCAGTCTTAATAATATTTTCCAGCCAGGCACAGTCAATCGTAGACGAACGCACTAAAATAAATTCCAGCTCCTGGTGAGAGCCAAGAACTTTGCCAGCCGCGGCCAGCATTACCGGTAACAGATGCTCTACTTCCTGGCGCCTGCTGCCTGGCAATAAACCAATCAGCTTTTTATGGCGATCAAGTTTCAACTGCTGGTAAATATTGCCTGGCTGATCAGCCGGAATATGTTCCAGGAGCGGATGCCCCACCCAGCAGACCGGTATACTCTCTTTACGGTAAATTTCTTCTTCAAACTGGAATACCACCAGCACTTTATTGGTAAATTCCTTAATTTCCCTGATCCGTCCCGGCCACCAGGCCCAGATTTGCGGCGCAATGTAATATACTACAGGGATCTTTAACGAATGGGCTAACTTTCCAACCTTAAAATTGAAACCCGGATAATCAATCAATATAACCAAATCAGGTTTTTCCGCGCGGAAATACCGCTGCGTGGTTTTGAGCAGACTTTTTATCAGCGCCAAGTTTTTTATGACTTCCAGAAAACCTATTACCGCATGGTCAGCCAGGTTATAGAGTAAATCCATCCCGGCAACTTTCATTCTTTGCCCGCCAAACCCAACAATGTTTACATCCGGCTGCAACTTCCTTAGTTCCTTTACCAGATTAGCGCCATGGATATCACCGCTGGCTTCCCCAGCTACGATGAATATTTTTTTCATTAAATACCTTATAGGGTTAAATTCTAAATCCTAACCCGAACGAGTCGGAACTGAAATATCTAAATTCTAAACAAATCCAAAATTCAAATTTCTAAACTAGTAACAAAATAATTGTTTTGCCGGATTTAATGCTTCGGATTTGTTATTTAATTTTCCGCATTATTTCCAGCGCTATCTCCAAAGCATCGCGGCCCTGCTCACCGGTTACCTGTGAATTCCTGCCCTCTTTTACGCAACTAACAAAATGCTTCAGTTCTTCAGCTAAAGGCTCTAACTTTACCAGCTTTGGATAAATTACTTTTATATCCTTCAGGCTGGTGACTTCATCTTTCTTTTTTTGGTAAATTTTTAAACCAGGCTTGGCATAATCCAATGATATATATGAGTCCTTCTGAAAAATTCTAATTTTGCGAAATTTTTTCAGTGATACGCGGCTAGCTGAAATATTAGCGACGCAACCATGAGCAAAACAAATCCTGGCATTGGCAATGTCTTCGAATTGGCTTAATACTTTCGCGCCGACAGCATCAATGGACACTATCCGGTCCTGAACCAGATACAGTACGATATCAATATCATGTATCATCAAGTCCAGAATAACGCTGATCTGAGCTACCCGGGGATCATAAGGCCCTAAGCGGTTGGCTTCGATGAACTTTGGCTCATGGATATATTTTTGCGCCTCGAGTACAGCGGGATTAAATCGTTCAATATGCCCAACTTGAAGAATTAAATTATTCTGTTTTACCATGGAAAGTAACTCTTCAGCTTCAGCCAGGGCCGGAGTGATCGGCTTTTCAATCAGGCAATGGACCTGAGCCTTGATAAAATCTTTGGCGATCTGGTAATGCAGCGGAGTGGGTACCGCAATGCTTATCGCGTCAACTTTATTCAATAGCTGATGGTAATCAGGGTAAGCTGTGGTCTTATATAATCTGGCAAATTTCCTTACCTGCGGCTCATTAATATCGCAGATACCCACGAGTTCCACGTCAGGCAAACTGCTGACGATCCTGGCATGGTGCGCTCCCAGGCGCCCGATACCAACTACTCCCATTTTAAGAAGAGCCAAAATACACTCCTTACTAAATCCAAATATCAAATTCCAAAATTCAAAAAAGAATTCATCTCATTTTGAGCTTTGAATTTTGTCATTTGTCATTGATTTATTGGTCATTGTTCTCAACCGCTACCAGACAGATCTTATACGCATTAGCTTGTTTAATCACTGCATCTATATTCAGAATAAGTGTTTCACCGGAGCAAAACGCCAAAACTTGAGCCCTGGCTTCACGTAGAATATTTATAGTTTTTTCACCAATGATCGGCACATCAAAACGAAAATCCTGGCTTGGTTTTGATACTTTTACTACCACCACTTCACCTTTGCCGATCTTGCCACCGCGCAAAATTGCCTGGTCCGTACCTTCCATCGCTTCCACTGCCAGAACGGCCTGGTCTTTAACCACTACGGTCTGCCCAATATCCAGGCCGGCTATTCCCTTGGCGATTTTCAAGCCAAATTCTATATCCTTTTGCTGCTCTTTATTTGGTTTAGCTTTAGTTAGCACCCCGAGTCGCGGGATGAACTTTTCTAGAAATATTCGGGAATCGACTAAGGCCATACCTTCTTTCCCCAACTCTTCAGCCACCCCACCTAAGATCGTATCTGCCTTTTTGTTCGGCAGCCGTTTCAGTAGCACGGCTGCCCGTAAATCCAGCTTTAACAGGTCAAACAACCGGAAATGTTTTACTTGACCGGCCATAACCACTTGCGTAATTTCTTCCTTTTTAAATACACTGATCAATTTATTTAATTGCCCCAGGCCAACCCAGGTAAAGCTATCCACCAGATTGGCCAAATTAGGATCAGTTTCGCCATCCAGCGCCACAGTAATGATTTCTTTGCCTTGAGCTTTAGCCGCCCTGGCAAAATGCAAGGGATAATCCCCGTTCCCGGCAATTAAACCTATTTTTTCCTTACTCATCATAACTTCCTTCTTGTATCGCTTCCATTCCCACCAGGGTGATATCGTCATACTGGTCCTGGGTGGAGATGAAACCATAGACTTCATCTTTGATCGTGGTCATCAACCGGTCCAAGGACTGATGTCCATGCCCCTTGACTACCTCAACCAGCCGCTCCAGGGT
>JACRDM010000035.1 GCA_016218565.1 Elusimicrobiota bacterium
TGACCTATACCTGGAGCGCGACTCGCGGCCAGATCAGCGGTACTGGCAATAAAGTTACGTATACGGCGCCGGCTGTATCTGTACAACAGAGTTATACGGTCACAGTCACGGTTGCGGACGGCCAGGGTGGCGCGACTACTAAAAGCGTTGCTATCACGGTCAATCCGGTTACGGAACAGACGCCGTGGAAGACTAACCAGAACGGAACGCTTTACACGAACCAGGCGTATAACTATACTATGGGATATCATTTCACACCCACGAAAGACGGCAAGATCGTCAAGCTGGGTGGGTGCTTCAACGGCACAAAGACGGTGAAGATCTGGAATAAGTCGACCGGCGCCCTGCTGAAAAGCATTAACCTCAGCTCAGGCAACGCGTGGAAGTACGTCAACCTTGCGATGCCTCTTAACGTGACCGCCGGCACAACATACACGGTAGCCGTGGTCCTCGGAGGGAGCGGCGGGAGCTACAGAAGCGACATCTCAGCTCTTCCGAAGACTTACGGGGATATTAAAATCACCGGCTCCACCTACGCTTCCGGCACAGCCCGTCCCACAAACTCAGTCACCACTATTATGTACGGCCAGACAGATATTGGATTTGTGGGGAATTGATGGGGTTATTGAAATGATAAAAAAGATTATATTTCTGTGGAATTGCGGAATTGGCTAGCTGGTCGCTGGAAATTACTTCAGTTAATAAGATACCAGGACTAATATCCCGGAGTTTACTGATTAACTAATGGTCATGATTAACATATTCAAGAGGCTGGTGAAATTAATTCATCAGCCTTTATTTTTTCTCATCTTCATCATCTCCTATTCACACTCGCCTGGCTCCCGCCACTAACCCTCCAACAAGCTCTGGCAGCTAAAGAGCGTTGGCAGACACAGCGCTTATTTCGCTGTCGCTAGCCCCGTCGTTGGGCACTTTTGTTATGCCGTGTTTTTTTCTTATCGGCATGTTCGGAAAAACTGCTGCTGGGGTTAGACTGCGGCGCCACTTTTCTAAGTCCCGCCAGGTGAGCAATGAAAAGTACCGGGCGTCTGATAAGACGGTACTTATCAGAGAAGAGTCCCCCATTACTGCTATTACTGACCGGCGCTACTCAGAGTCAACTTTTTTCAGCTTTTCCGGCTGATTTTGGCTAATCCTGAAACTACTTCCGGTTCCCGGGTCTAAACAAAAACCTGGCAATTAAACTGTTTCTCAAAATAACTTTTTAAAATTTCTTTATTACACAAATACCCCCTCAATCTATCTATAGATTCTCTTTATTTTAATAATATCGCTTATTGTTTTAACTACTGTCCTTAAAGATAGTTTCAAACTGCCTCCTGATATATCTTCCCAATATTGCAAAGGATATTCTACAATTTTTTTATCTTTCAAGCGGAGCAAAATTTCAACATCGAAAATCCACCTGGAAATGAAAGGCTGATTAAAACCAAGAGCCAGCATGTTTTTTTTGAAAAGCTTAGCTCCACATTGAGAATCATAGGCTCCTATTTTAAAAGTAAAGCTGGTAATAGTAGCAAATATTCTTCCAAAAAGATGTCTCCAAAAGGATCTTTTTATTGAGCTTCCTAACCTAAACATCCGGCTGCCAAATATGGCATTCGCTTCTGGATAAAAAGTTGTCGCATACAATATGAAATTTTTTGCTTCATACAGAGGTGTAGCTAAATCAGCATCCCAATACCCTACCCATTCCAGGTTTTCAAAAAATGGTAAAGTTTGTACATACAAAAAGCCGGCCCTTACCGCTTCAGCCTTGCCTCTATTTTTGGCTAAACTTAAAACAAATATATTATCTTGCCAACCAGTCTTAATTATATCTAAGGTATTATCATTAGAACCATCATCAACAAATAAAATATAACAACCGTTTTCTCTTTGACAAAACTTCAAGAGATCAAGACGATTTGCTTCATTAAAACAAGGTATTACTAAACAGATTTTTTTTTGCCCAGAAAACATAACGATAACCCCGGAATATAGAGACCGATTTTTTGCAGGTAGCGGCACAGCTTAAAATCTAACCGCAATAGGAACACACCTAAAATAGTAATAAAATTCCCCCGCGCTAAACGCCAATTGCCGATTCCATATCTTTTTCTTTTTGCTAGAATATTTTTCTCAAGCAGACGAAGAAAAAATGGGAAGAAAAAGAAATAAAAACTTTCTTCACATAAGAAACCTTGAGACTTCATTATTTCTCCCAGTTCTTTCTTAGAATATCTTTTAAAATGATGCAAAAATACATCGTGCTCAGAAAAAAGAAATTGAAAAGCCGGCACCGTGATAAGTATTCTGCTTTCTTCTCTGAGTTTTAGTTTTAACCGGGCAATGAATTTCTTATCATCTTTGGCATGTTCTAAGACATCAAGCAATATCATATAATCGATACTATTGTTAGCCAGAGATGAAATCTCTTTACTTTGTATTATAGCCTCGCTGGAAGACATATTCCGGTAATTAATATCCACTGCGTAAATTGGCTTGGTACTTAAGTTCTTTAACATCTTGGTAAAAAATAAGTCGCCGGCGCCAATGTCGGCAAAAGTTATATCCCCCTTAAACGGATAAATAAGCTCACGGAGGCTTTCTCTTCTGGCCAGCTCCCATGGATGTCTCTTAGTATTGCTCGGATTTACTTCACCCAAATCCATTACGGCGGGGTCCTCTCTTCTTCAATATACCATCGCCAAGAATAATAAAATCATCCGTTTTTCAATATTATAGAATGATTAAGAAGACATGACTACAAAATTACGCGAGGTTACTTTCCTCTTATACTTTAAATTTACGATAATATCCTCAAACCGGAAAGATTCTCTAATAGGCATAACTAAATAATAGCCTTTAACTAGTTGTGCATTCAAGAAGTCTATATAATCCTTACTAAATATCCAGCTAGAAGTAAAGCTATAATACCCCTGAGGAATATACCTCCCTTCGTAATAATAAGGGAAATCAAACCAAGCCATAAAAATAACTTTTGCGCTCTCTGAAGTCATAACCTTGACTTCTTCAATAATCGGAGACGGAAGCAAACGGTTCACGGTCTTATTTTTGACGGCTAAATAGCACTGCTGTTTAATCCTATTACTAGCCCTATCAGAATAAGTATAACCCACGCCAATTACAAACGCAAAAGCCATAATAGGAATAATAAACCGGTTGATTTTTACATAGCTGTTTCTGTTAATTTCAGTATGTGCCAGATCAAATAACACGAAAACACAAAGCAATAAACTGCTGGCAATATTTATTATATTATGCTCATGACTTCTGCCAAAAAAATACAGTGAATTGCCTAGCGCCAATATTACTAAAAAAATACTTGTTTGAAAGTATTTTTCAGATAATAGTTTTCTGCTCCTTAAAACTAACAGGGAAAGGAGGGAAGTGATAACAGGTATATACCAATAAAAAGAAGTCCTGGAAATCGGTAAAAACCCATGGCCATATTTTTGAAAGACCAGAGCCGTAGTTTCCGCTGAGGATTTGAAGAATAATTTGTAGAATAACATAGCGGCTAATATAATAATAAAGTTTTTAGCATATAGCTGATAGTATTTCTGGACTAGCTGCCTAAAAGTTATATTATTTAGACCTTCAATAAAAGCTAAGAACAAGATGAGCAAAAGGTATGAAAAAGCATAAATTAGACCAAAAGTATTATGAAAGATAATTAAAAATCCTAATAATAATCCAACTAACCAGTGTTGAATTCCTTTCCAATAAGTACCGGCCAGTACCGCTAGCCACCAATCTAGTCTTAAAGGCGTTACTTCAATTATATAAACTGGATCATGCATATTACCATATATCTTTATAATTACCAGACTTACCAGCAAATAAATAGCCAGTGGTTTATAGCTAAGAAACCTTTTAGCAAAAAACCACATTCCGACAAACAAGAAAAAATATGAAACCCCTCCCAGTTTATAGAAAGAATAAACAGAAAGGTTCAATTTCAACCACAAAACAGCCAATAATGAAAGAAGATAATCATAGCGAAAATATGATTCAGTTAGTTTATATCCTGCCACCACTCTTAACGCCGGAGTAAGGACATACGTGTAATCAAACAAGGAAATCCATTCCGTAGGAATCAGGCACACTACCAACAGGCTCAGCGCCAGAATAGATAATAACCACTTGCTGGCCTCATTATATTTTACCAAAATAAGAGTTATAAAAGCTATTAAAGCAATGAAAAATAGCCCCTCGGGCCAAAGTTTCGCCGCCGGCATAGGAGGATGAAACCCGATTTGAAAATAGAAATAAAACGAAAATAAAACCATAAATAAATAAGTAATATTCCTGGTTTTTTGCTTATTTATTTTTTTAAACATATGATTAAATACCATCATAAAGGTACTAATGCCAAACATGATTACATACAATACATATGCTTCTATACCATCATGTTCCGGAATCCAGGGTCGAGTCCAGGGTGTAAATTCCGGCAAAGGCTTAACCATATTTAAGGACCAAATAGACACGGAATAATGAAAAAAAAGCAAATAGAAAATACCGGTAATAGCACTAGCCATAAAAAATTTGCCAATCAACTCTATAATAGGTACGCCATCGATTATTCCCTTGCGCATGGATTAATCTCCTTACGTACATATGGTTTCTAAAAACTCACTAGCCAATTTTCTACCCAGTATATCTCTGCCGCAACTTTTGCTTGGCTTTGATACTTTTTATTTCCGCATGATCGCAAAAGCTTATATTACCGGATACTGCCGCGCGCCTAGAGGACTAATCTTTTCTTTCCTTTACTATTTGATCTGTCGAATGACGGAACACGCTTCTGACGATAAACCTGGGTCTTTGCTTAACCTCTTCAAAGATCCTGCCGATATACTGTCCCAGCACGCTGATACCCACCAACTGGACCGAACCTAAAAACAAGACCACGATCAACACCGTAGTTAAACCGTGCGGCGTATAAGGGTAGATAAACCGCAGAACGATCTGGGTAACAATTCCAGCCAGGGCCAGCAGGAAAGCCAGAAAAGAAATAATGGTCATCATTTCCAGGGGAATATAGGAAAAAGAAAAAATTCCCCTAGCGGCCCAATTGATGTTTTTATATAAGTTATTGGTGGTCCGGCCGAACATTCTTTCCGGACGAATATAAGGCACCCCGGTTTGCCGGAAGCCAGCCCAGGCTCTCAGGCCTCTTAGAAACCGGTCCCTTTCGGTAAAGGATTTCATTACCTCCACTACTTTCCGGTCCATTAGAGAAAAATCGCCGGCATTTAAGGGAATCCTGATATAAGACAATTTATGAAACACCAGATAGAACAACTTATAGGCCATTTGCATCAATACCGGAGCTTCCCGCTTGACCCTAACCCCGTAAACAACCTCAAAACCAGCCAGCCACTTTTGGTAAAATTCTTCGATTATTTCCGGTGGATCCTGCAAATCGCCGTCTAACAGCGCTACCGCATCGCCGCTGGCTATTTCCAGACCGCTGGTAAAAGCCATTTGCGAGTTAAAATTGCGCGAATGATTTATTGCTAGTGTGTGCGGATCCTGCCGTACCAGGTCTGCCAGGACCCGCTCGGTTTGGTCCGGACTGCCGTCGTTAACGAATATTATTTCATAGTCAACTTTAATTTTCTGAAAAACCGCGGTTAATCTTTGGTGCATATAAGGAATAGCTTTTTCATCGTTATAGCAGGCAATAACCGCAGATATTTTTTTCATTTTTTCCTCTATTTTCTGAGATTTAAATAATAAGGGATTTCCTGCCGGATCATGGCCGCGAGTAAAGCTGGTAATTCTTCATTGGTTTCCGGCCATTCTGCCCTGATATTGTTCAAAACTGCCATTATTTTTTTATCTTCTTCCGCCCAATGAGAAAATCCGTCATGGCGGTAATCCTGATCTCGGCCCGAGGCTACTAATTTTACCGGTATTTTCTCGTGATTTACATAGTTCCTGATAGTTTCAAATGGCCGGTACAGTAAAAAAGGAGTAATTGAATAAACAAAAGGGATTTGACCCCGTAAAGCTAACCCTACCCCCACTCCGATCATTGTTTGTTCCGCCGCCTTTACATTGATAAACCGGCCTGGATAATCTATCCTGATCTGATCCCACATTTTATACCCTAAATCCCCAGTCACTACCCAGATCTTTTTGTTCTCCGCCATCTCCTGATGAAGAAGATCGGCAAAAACACGACGCATTTTAACTGGTTCCGGGCAATTAGTCATTGTAGCGTCTCCAGCGCTGATTTATAGTCTGCCGGAGTCATTACCCGGTAATGCGCATCCTGGCCGGCCAGAAAAGGCAATTGCTCTATCCTAGTTTCAGCGAAAACCACGGCCGGTGTTTTTTTCCTTGCCGCGCGGATCGCCTTTAGCAGTTTCTTTTCGTCATGTCCGTCAATTCTGATCGTCTTAAGCCCGAACCCGGTTATTTTTTTAATCAATCCAGGCAAAGAAACCGGATCATACGCGCCCCAACCATTGGCATTAATAATAACCGCCAGATTATCAGGCCTTCTTTCCGCTATAATACTTAAGGATTCCCAGATACTTCCTTCAGCGCATTCTCCATCGGAGATCAGGCAATAAACCATTCGCTCAGGTTCAGCCAGAGCCATACCCAAAGCAATCGGCAAACCCTGCCCCAGGCTACCGCTGGAGACCTCTATGCCCAACGCTGTATTTCTATCCGGATGGATATGGAGCTGCCCTATCATCGCGGCATCAATAATTTTATTTTTCTCCAAAACCGCGTAATAAGCGACAGCCGCGTGACCGCTGGAGAGAACAAAAGAATCCTCTTTTCTTTTAAGCCGGTAAACCGCGGTTATTATATCCGCGGCGGTCAAACATGATCCCAAATGAGAAATCCCCGCCTGGTAGCTGATCTCAATAATTCTTTTTCTTATTTCCTTCTGTTCTGCTGTCAATTTCAGTTTTTTCATGTCTTTAGACCGGCTTTCTGGCAATAATGCATAAATTCCCTAATCTGAGCCATATTTTTTGCCGCAGCAGATAATTGCTTACCCGTCCTTTGGCCTGCAAAATTCTGATTTTCACCGCCTTGGGCAGAGGCAGGAGCCAGCACAGATAGCGCCAGGAAATAACACTGGCGGGAGAAAATATCTTTAAAAGCGTAAAGCCGCTTTTACTAAATAACCGGCGGACAGTATCCTGGCTGTACAAATACATATGTTCCAAATCGATGATCGGACTTTTCTCTTTTAACATTCTCGCGGAAAAACTTTCCACATCATGATTGAGCGCCAGGATCATTCCCCCGGGAAGTAACAAATCGTAACAAATACTTAAAAACTTCAATGGTTCCGGGATATGATCCAGGGTTTGCAGAAAATAAATAAAAGCAAACGAGGCGGGAGGATAAAGTCCTTTCTTTAAAACCTCTGTTGTAATTTTATCTTTGAGCCAGGGATTGGCTTTGGCTGCCGCGTCCAGACTTGGTTCCAGGCCGTAAACCTGCTGATAACCATTTTTAGCCAGGGCGCTAAGGACAAAACCATTGCCGCAGCCTATCTCCAGGATCCTGTCTTTCAGAGACAAACGCGGCAAAACCTCAGCCAGAACCCGCCAATAAGAAGCCGTCAGGTTTTCCACTTGTTCGGCATAATTAAATTTACTGCGCTTATATAAAATATCGCTTTGCGCCTGGTCCTGGACCGGGGTAGATCTTACCAGTCCATCATTTTTGCATTTGACAATCTGGTAATGAATCGTATCCGGCAGTCTCCTGGCGGAAAAAATCTCCGGACTAAAATTTGCCTCTTTAAAATTACTTTTATAAAGCACTGTGTAATCTTCCACGGCTCCACACAGCGGACAAGTGGTATTATGCATGCTCTTTTCCTGATTTAAATATAAAATATTCAATATCAAAACCACAAACTAAAATTTAAAAATTAAAGGCTTACACCTTAATTTGTATTTTTGATGTTTGATTTTTGATTTTTTTCTTATTAGTATCCGGCATGGTCTTTATACCACTGCCAAGTCCGCAGCAACCCCTGCCGGAGATTTATTTCCGGCTGCCACTTTAAAAGTTTTTTAGCCTTAGTTATATCCGCCACCCAATAGTCTGTGTCCCATTTTCTGTTCTTCATCTGTCCCCAAGCCAACGCGGTCGTTTTTCCGCTCACCTCAAACGCCAGCGCCACCACTTTCCGGATACTGGTTTGGACCGCAGTCCCAATATTAAATACCGCGGCGCCATATTTTTTGAGTTGATCGATCCGTAAATACGCTTTAACCATGTCGTCAACATAAAGCCAATCCCGGGCAATATCCGGAGAAACTAACTTCAGCGGACAGTGATAATAGAGAGAACGCAGGAGAGTCGGTATAAACCTGTTCCGGTCTTCATAGGGACCGTAAATGGAAAACGGTCTTAGCGTCACTATCGGCTTCCGGTTTTCCTTGGCAAAATACGAACACAACAAGGTTTGCGAACTTTTGGTCACTGCGTAGTAGCTAGCGGGATCCAGACAATCCTTTTCCTTCATCGGCGCCTGTTTAAAACCATACTCGGACGAGCTTCCAGTGTTCACCAAAAGTTCATAATCAATTCCAGCCGTAGCTTTTAATAAATTCCAGGTCCCCCTAATATTAGTATCAATACACAGGTCACCGTTGTTTTGTGCCGGATAAGCGCCATAAACAGCTAAATGATAAATGATGTCTGGCTTGATTCGGCACATCAACTTGGCTAGCCTCTCCGCGTCAGACAAGTCATCTATATGCACAGTTGTTTCAGGCAATAAATCACGTACCCGCCAGAGATTAGCTTCCCGGCGCACCAGGAGATGCGCTCTTTCCTTCTTGGCCAGCAAAGCCCTCAGCAGGCAGGAACCGACAAAGCCAGTCGCGCCGGTAAGTAAATATATTCGTCTATTAGTCATCCGCTTCTCATCCTGGTATGTCTTTTATATAACGTTTAATCCTGGCGCTAAAATAAAAACTCCCCCCTAACAGACAAAACAGCGTAATCATCAAACTAAACCAGAATCCAGTCGGTAAAAAACAAAAAGCGACCACACTATCACCAGCCGGCAGCCGCACGGCTCTCAGCATATAATCCGCTTGATATATTTTCACTGGCTGCTGATTGACAAAGGCCTGCCAGCCGGGGTAATAAGTGTCGCTCAGCACCAGCCAAACCGGTTGGTCGGCGCGGACTTTAATTTCCACTTTATTGGCCTGATAATCCGTAATCCGGCCATACGCAACCGCAGGTGAGCCGGCCTTCAACCAGTCATCCTGCTCTCCAGCCCCATGGATAATCACTTCGCGCTCATGATCAAAGTTTTCCTGATCCAATTTTTGGTTAATTTGGACTGTATCCTCAAGAAATACCGCTTTAGAAAAAAACCTTACCCTCTCCGGCACGGTTCGTTGCTGATAAACATAAATATAATCCTTTCTGGCCTCAAAAAAATGTTCCGCGGACAGAGGATAAAAAGAAAGCAGATATTTCACTCCTAATAAATCCAGATATTTAGTCACTCTGGGCAGAGGACGCGTCGCCATTAAGTCCAATAAACGCTCATTATTCTTGAGTCTTATGGATTCATACCCATCCGGAGTGGCCAAATGATACGGCGCCTGCAGGTTGGTAAGCAAAGACTTTTGTCTTTTGTAAAAATATTCTTTAAAATCCACTTCCGGATAAACCGTCAAATCTTTGATCGCGGCGCTACTGCTTTTCGGCGTAAGATATATTCTTTCCTGGTCTATATTCTGACGCAGGAATTGCAGATTATGGGTTGGCAAACGGTAAAAATAATCCGGCACCACTGGCTCCACACCGTAATTTCCCAGGAAAATATTCAAGCCCAGAAAGATCAGCAAACTCCCCTGGAACGCCAAACGCGGGAGCAAGCCTTTACCCCAAAGATAAAACGCGCCGGTTAAACCGCCTAAAACCGCCAATTGGCTGAATAACTCCCTGGCCAATCGCGGAAAACGCGCTTCATAAACCATTTTTTCCAAACCGCTCAGCCCGGCCGTAAAATTATGCTCTAAAAATTCTCTACAGGCCACACCATATTTAGCGGTTACCAGACAGGCAACAGCCAGCAGGATTACCCCGGACAAAAAGATATAATGGTTTCGCCGCCAAACCGGCAGGCTCATTAATTCCTCTACTCCCAAGCCGCACAAGCCAGCCGCGGCAAA
>JACRDM010000038.1 GCA_016218565.1 Elusimicrobiota bacterium
CGGAAAACCCATGATTTTTGAAGATCAGGATATATTCAAACCGGGAATCTTTTTTCAGGTCAACGATCCGGTCACGATAGGCCCACAGCAGTTCTTCAATATGATTATTTTCCAGTTGCGCCAGCGACTTGGTATGATCAGGGGTTTCAATAATGACCTCATGGGCCCCCAATCCATTCATCTTATCGTACATACCTTCGCCGGTCCGGTTCAACGCCCCTTCAATTTGCAGGGCCGGATATTTATTGGGAACCACCCTGACCCACCAGCCTGATTCATTAGGTTTGGAACCATTGGCCCGGTAGGCCAAAATCTCCGGCGGTGTTTTGCTTTCATTTCCAGCGCAGAACGGGCAATGCTTGTAATCAACCTGCTCTTCCTGTTTCTCAAACTCTATCGGCCTTTTTGACCGCTCCGTAGCAATAATTACCCAGCGTCCGATAATCGGGTCTTTTCTTAGTTCCGGCATTTTTGCTCCTATTTATTTAAAGTAGGTTCAAAGATATAATGATATAGAAATTAGGACAAGATTGTCAAGTGCTATTTAGGAGCTTGTTTTAGAGAACTTGGAAAATCATGTCAACAATTATGTGTAATTTGGGTTTAAGTGGAGAATCCTTGAATAGGCTTACGCTCCCCACTAGTCCCGCTTTATCAAGATTAAAAAAAGACCGAAGATAATTTGTTTCCATACTAAGCTTTGTTCAGTGGAATATTATACTCTGATTTCCGGTATTTTGTAATCAAAACTTATCAGAGACTTATTGTTTAGCATCAAAAGACTGCTGGTAAAAGTCGTCATGAGATAAGACCTGGGCAACAGATTCCGTCCTAATTTTCCTTTTCTCTATTTTTGATATAATCTATTTTTGTATTTTTCAATGTCGTCCAATAACTTTGAGCTTTCTTAGGAGCATTCTGTTCCGTGTTTCAGTCTTCTCACGTAACCTCTTTTCCACTTCGGAAGTGGAAAGACGGTTATCATTTTCTTGTTGCTATTTAGGAGCTTGTTTGGACACTTCGGTCAGAGCGCTTTTAATAGTTTCAGAATTAGGGTTTAAGGTCATCGCTTGCTGGAAGAACTTAACTGCTTTTTCCGGGCAACCTTGGTCCAGAAGCGATACTCCTAACATATAAAATATCTCGTCATAGCCAAAATTAAGTTCAGCCGCGTAGGAATAGGTTTCTCCCGCCTTGCCAATCTCTCCCAAGCGAAAATATATTCCTCCTAAATCATAGGCGGCTTCCGTATTCCAGGGGAATTGACGCAGTGACTGCTGCAATTCCTGCCCCCCCCTGATTAGCAAAGAATATTTCTGCTGCTTTTCCGTGGCTGGCGCTTTTTCACTGACCGCAAAATAATTGATGCCGGTGAAATGATGGATTGCCGCCTGCAGACGAAGTACATTCAATCCGACTATCAAGAGTAGCAGCGGCATGAGTAAAGCTGCGGCCAGCCGCCAAAGACTAGAGGCCGCTGGTTTTACCGGACTGGAAACCGGGTTCAGTCCTGACAGCAGGCCGATCAAACACCAAAAAACCATTGCCGGCGCGACAATATGAAAGGCCACATTGAACAAACTATCAACGATCATCCCGATAATACCGGAAAAAAGCCCTAAAGCCATTATCTGTTGTTCACGAGTTATCTGGCTCTTCAGCAGTATCTTAAATTGTTTGGTGAGCACAGAGAAAAAATACAGGCTGAACAAGATACCAGCTACACCTAATTCCGCCGCGATATGCAGAATTTCATTATGAGCATGGTTAGCATGAGTTTTGTACGTAGCAAAAGCAGGATTCTGAAGATACGAGGACTGGTAATAGGGATAAAAAAGCTCAAACAAACCCCACCCCTGTCCGGTGAAAGGATGCTTATAGAACATTTCCAGGGAACAGCACCAAATCAGAAAACGCTGTTGCAAAGAAGTACCCAGCGCTGGGGGATTAACTAATCCTTCCAGCCTGGCGCGTAACAATTCTTTCTGCCCGGAAAAAAGTATGAGTGCCCCGCCCAGCAGGACCAGGGCCAATAAAGAAAGGCTCAGTACTTTGATTTCCCGCCGATAACCTAATTTGAACAGATACAGGATAAAGAGGCTAAATGCTACCGCCAGTCCGAGCAAAGCGCTCCTGGCAGACGTAGCTAATAAAGTAGTACCTAGTAACAATAGCAAAGATAAAAAAATAATTTTCCCGGTTTTGGTTTGAGCGTTAAGCCAGCAACCGGCAGTAAGAGGGATGAGCATCACCAGGAAACTGGCCAGAAAAGCAGGATTGCCAAACGTGGATACAAGCCGTCCCTGGAAATAACCCACCTGCTGGGACCATAATAGTTCAAACCCGAAATACTGCAGTAATCCGTAGCCACAGGCGAAAACAGCGACGGTCAACAAAACATAACTTACAGCTTTCAAAAAATCCTTGAGCTGGGAGAGAACAAAGGCCAGGTAAAATACAGCTATACAATTGAGCAAGAGGAAGATTACATTGTCCAGTCCCATTACCAGAATAGCTTTTCTTCCTCCTTGATTTTGCAGCAGGGTAAACAGCAGGGATAGCGCCACAATACCCAACCAACTGATCCAGAAGCGGTCAAAAGGAGAGCGCGGGAACACTACGCCTTTAAAGCAAAACCGGGCCAGACTAAGGATCATAATAAAGGCCATGCCGCAATTTAAGAATATACCCTGGAGCAAAAAAGGGTTTTTAGTCTTATTAACCAGAAAGAGCAGCGGGGTGAAAAGCAGTATTGCCAAGAAGAGGATAGCAACGATATTTTTTGTTCTCATGGAGAAATACTCTTTATCATTTTATTAACATCCGGATCATTAGGCATAGCTTGCTGGAGTATCCTTAACTCCCGCCAGGCTTCTGCTTTCCGGTTCTGCCGCAGCAGCACGATCGAAAGGTTGCGATGAGCATTCAAATTAGCCGGGTCAAGTTTGAGTGCCTGGCGATAATTATTTTCCGCAGTGGATAGCATGTTTTTTAATAGATAGACATTGCCGATGTTCACATAAATGTCAGATGCTTCAGGATTGAGTTTGGCGGCTTGTTCAAAGTTTAGCAGGGCTTTATCAAGGTTATTCAACTCAATAAAAATCAGGCCAATCCGGAAATACGTTAGGGGATAGACTGGATCCAGTTTCAGAGCTTTACCAAATTCCCGTAAGCTTTCCTGGAAGTTTCTTGTTTTCATATAGACTACACCGCGTTGGTAATGCACCATGACATAATACGGGGCCCGGGCTAAAACTTCATCATAGCATTGTAAAGCGTGCTGATCATCTCCCGGTTGCCCGCGGTCATTATAGACATTCCCTAAAAAGTAGCGATTCATCACAAAAAACGGATTGAGGTTGATACTGGTCTGAAACTCCTGGATAGCGTCTTCCCAGCTACGCATTTTAGAATAGGCTATCCCGATATTATGGTGATAATCCGCCATAAAAAAACGGCTATAAACAATAATGGAAATTATCGTGAGAGCCACAATAAATATTTTCACAGTTGTCTGCCACAAGTTAGATCGTTGAGGCCCGGCTTTGATGGGAATGGTTTTGGCGTCAGCCGTAGTAGGAATAAAAGCCCCTCCAATGACCCCTAAAAACAGCCAGAAATAAAATCCACTGGAAACAAATCTTAAATTCACGCAGAACAGATTATGCGCTAATAATCCTAAAAATCCAGCGATATATCCAATCAAATAATACACTTGCGGCTTGAGCTGATATTCAGTCTGGCCTTTTTTCCTGAGGATCGTGGTTTGGGCCAGATATCCTTTAAGGCGCACCAGTCCCCGGGTTAAAATAGTACCGAGCAGCCAGATATATAATCCTATACCAATAAGTCCCTGGTCATTGATGATCTCCAGGTACTCGTTTTCCGGGTGCTGGGTCTCGGTCTGATGTTTGCCTTCGATACGGAATATCTCCCGGTCCCGATACGCCGGATAAATCAGCCGAAAGGTGCCCAGCCCATTGCCAGTGACGGGATTAAGTTCGATCATTCGGATGGTACTGCGCCAGGTCAAGAGGCGGAAATAGAGAGAGTCTTTTCGCTGCATTGAATACCGATATACGCCAAAAGCGCTGATCAGAATAGCGGCCATGGTAAACGTGACCAGATATGTTTTTAACCGACGGTTATGGACAACATATTTCACCATCAGCATGGTAAAAAAGAAGATAGAACCAGCTATACCCAGCCAGCCGCCTTTGCTGCCGGTAATGAAAAGGCTAATCGTATTAGCGGCAAAAAGCAGGCCATACCGGACCCGAGCCATTTTATTTCTGGTCTTAAATAAAAAGCTTAATATCAGCGGGCCGGTCAGTACGAGAAAGGCCGCATAGAAATTGGGATTGCCAAAAGTGGAAAAGGCCCGCGTACTAAAAGCGCCGCTCCAGCCAAACGGGTCTATTCCTAAAAGTTGCATGAAGCCATAGAGGATGGTGGATCCTACCGTCACTAATAGCAAATTCGCTACTACCACCAGCTTACGGTCCTGGCTGAAATAATCGCTGGCAGCCAGGTATATACCAATATAATAAATGAGCCGGATAAATTCATCCACGACTGAATAAGAAGTTTTATACGGAGTCTTAAGAAAGACCATAAGACCCCAGAGCAAATAAAGCAGTATCGGCAAGTCCCAGCGTAGCCGCTGCCTAGTAAATTTGCCATCCTGCATCGCCCGGAATAGCCAGGTCGCCAGAATAACAGCTCCGCCGATCTGCATAATGGTGATCTTGATCTGGCAGGAATCGTAGGTGAGCAGGTAAAAAGCCAGGGCCACAGCTGCAATGCAGAAATACATGGTCAAATTCATAAGTTTTGCTGGAAATGAAAAGGGTGGGTCTTTCCTTGCTGCCATACGGCATTTCTCCTTAAACTAAAAACAAAGCTCTTGCTCAGGATTAATAAAAAAGCCGAGAATGGGAGTCGAACCCACGACCTACGGTTTACGAAACCGTTGCTCTACCAACTGAGCTACCTCGGCGTTATATTATTTGCGACCTCTCCGCTGGACAGCGAAGTGCTCTACCAACTGAGCTACGTGGGTATATTCTATTCTACCAACTGCCTATCCCATTAATTATACAATAATTAGCGGGGAGCTATCTCGGCATTATCAATTTGGCAACTTATTTTATTAAATCCTATCGCCCAATGGAGGCAGTATATAAAGCATTTGCTTTGCCGCTGAAAAGCTTATCTGGGGCTACGCGGATCTTTTATCAAACATGTTTTAGTCAAAGGAAATCCTCTTCTTAACAAGGGATCCTGTAAACTTTAGTCTTACGTTGGTGTTGATTTAGCCACCTCCCGCTAAAATCATACCAGTTTATCGGCGAAATGTCCATTATTTACATAGTTTCCACTGAAAAAGCCCGGAAACTATGATTACAGCGATTAGATAATAGATTACACTAATTAAAACAGCGTCGAGATTTATCTGTGTAATCTTTTTCTAAAATCTGTGTAATCAAGTTCTGGATGGATTTTTCAGCAAGAACTACGTAGTTCCTTTAATAAAGAAAACAGTTCTTTGCGGTCTTTATTGGAAATCCCTGTAAGCCACTTTAAAATCTCCTTCACGACACCTGTTCAAACCATACAAGCCGGGAGATATCCAGTCCTCTAAAAGCGCGGGGGGCTATTTAAAATTTATACCAATATTCATAATTAAATCAAAGGAAGAAACGGAAAAAGTTTTATCCATTGAGGTGTAAATCTTCTCTTGAGTATGGAAAACATGATTGGTGTAAAGAAAAAGTACTCCTAAGGCAAACCTACCGGGATAAACACAGTAACCTGTACCTAAGCCATAATTATACCCGGATAATTTATAACTCATTTGTTTATTTCCATAATAATCATTAGCCGCCGGCAAAGGATACAATTTACCGTCTAATACCGCGCCCATCCGTCCTAATGCGTAAAAATTGCCTCGTTTTACTTTATAAAAATGATAGGTTAGGCCAAAGAAGGGATTAGCAAAATCAATTAAAGTACCGTTATTATCAGGGTTTTGATAACCAGAAACACCGACACTCATATGCTGTGAAATACTGCGGAAATGATACCCACCCTGAATACCAATTCGCTTAAACGAGAAATATTCCAGGGTTAAACCATAATTCCATAAAATATGAGTGGGCCTGGCTGTTTTTATTTCGCCATTCTGGTAAGAAACCTGCATTTCAAAACCTTTTTCTTCAAGGTCAAGAATATTCCCTGCCGGAAAACCTAAAGCGCCTTCCATTAAAATCATAATACGAACAGGTTTTACTTCAGGTTCCGGGGCTTTTGTTTGACCTGATAAACTGCTGTTCTACCACAAACAAATTATAAAAACAATCAGAACCTTTAGCTTGTTTATTCTATTACTCATTAAGAACCTCCTCTGGTATGTCTTTTTATGTTAAGTATTTTTGATATATTTAAGTATAGGTATTTCAATCCTATACTTGATTACACAGATTTAATCAAGAATTTGTAAGCGGCGTAATCAGTTAGCGGAACGAAGTGGAGTCTAACTTGTCTTTTAGTATACTCCAATTTCCGGTAGCGGTAAAGAAAAACTTGACATTGGGTTTTTATTTTGCTAATATGTAGATATGATTAAACCTATCAATAAATCAAAAGACTCTAAGCTCTGTTGTCCTAGGGATGAATATTTGGAATTATTACGGGCCTTGTCTGATAAGACGAGGCAAGAAATCATTATGATTTTTGCTGATAAAAAAGAGGTTTGCGTGAATGATATTGCTAAAAAATTCATTCTAAGCCGGCCAACCATTTCCCATCACTTAAATTTAATGAAAAGAGCAAAACTTCTTAATGCCCGCAAAGAAGGGAAAGAGATTTATTATTCTTTTAACAAATCTTATGTGGTTAAGTTAATGCAGTCAATTGTAAATAATCTCAAAGCTTGCTGTTGATATTATTTTTTACATTAAAAGATCGATATTTAAACTTATAATCAGAGGTTTAAAATTTTATGGCTAAGACCTTTGAAGAAAGGAGACTTACATTATGGAAGTCCTTGAGACAATCCAAAAAAGAAGAACAATTCGCATCCCCTTCAATGAAAGAAAGGTTTTAAAAAGAGACCTTGACGTTTTACTGGAGATTTCGAGGCTATCGCCTAATGGCGACCCTGTTAGTTGGGAGTTGGTAAGCGTTGAGGATTATGCTACCAAGTCTAGACTTGCTCAAATTGTAGAGGATGATTTTGGAGATGTTTTCCAAAAAGACAGCCAAAAATTCAGAAGGGTTTTCTCCCAATATCCAAGATGGATGCACTTTTCAGAGGCAAAGGCAAAGGACGGAGTCGTTTTGGATAAGCCGAAATTTGCCAAATATTTCTATAATTTTGCCCTGGGAAAAACTTTTGGCCCGTTATTTGGGAAATTAGGCATAATGAACTCTGAATTTAAAGCTTACTGCAAAAATATAATAAACAACCCGTTGCTTTTTGGGGTTTTCCGGAATAGACATTTCAATGCCGGCTCTGCTGGAATAGCGTCCCTAGTTAACACCGGCAGTATGCTCCAGAATTTGAGGCTTACTGCTACTTCTCTTGGCCTTTGTTATCAGGACATAGGCTGGATTACTGCCACAAAAGAATCATCAGAAAAAGCCAGACAGCTTTTGAAAATGCCGGAAGATTATGTCGCCATCAATTTTTTTAGAATTGGCTATATTGATGATTTGGATAGACGATCTCAAAACCCCAACTTCAGAAGCGCCTTTAGAAGAGATTTGAAAGATATTGTTAATTTTGGCAAATTTGGGAACAAAAATTTTGAAGTTGCGCAAATGAGGAGGACTGATCTTGAAGTTTTGGATGCTATAAGGGGCAGAAAGGCTGAAAGAGTGTCCAAACCCGTCTCCAAGGATGAACTTGGATACATATTAGAAGCTGCCCGCTGGGCGCCCAGCGGATTCAATGTCCAGCCGTTTGAGTTTGTTGTCATAGAACAGGAAGATGGCGCAAGCATCGCTGTTCTGGAAAATATGGAAAGGCGGGATCCTGATCCGGGTCCTTGCGAGGCTTTGGCAAAAGGAGGAGTTTTGCAGAATATTCGCCTTGCCGCGAGGGCCTTGGGTTTGAACACTGAGATTAAAAAGCCCGCCCTGTCCGAAGAAGAAAGCCTAAGGCAAACTCTTTACATCCCCAAGAATTATTCCCTATTAAGCTTGATAGAATTGTAAAAAATATGGACAAAACAAAATTTCAAATTATTGAAAAATCTACCCATTCAAACAAAGTAGCAGAACTTTATGGACGATTAGCGTGGATTTATAATTTTTTTACCGATTTTGAAATGTCGCATCACAAAAAAGCAGTACCGTTAGCTGAAATCAAAGAAACAGATGCGGTGTTAGAAGTCGCTTGCGGAACAGGAAGGGCTACAGTTGCAATAGCCAAGCGCATTGGAAGAGGCGGAGAATTTTTTGCGGTTGATATCACAAAAGCAATGCTTAACAAAGCAAAAAACAGATTAAAAAAGAACGGATTGCTTGACCGAGTTCAATGGCAATTAGGAGACGCTAAAAAACTGCAATTCCCTAACAATAAATTTGCTTTCGTCTACAATGCTTATATGTTTGATTTAATTGATGCTTCCGACTTTCCCGATATTATTTCTGAATTTAAAAGGGTATTAAAACCAGGGGGAAAACTTGTCCTTGTTAATATGAGCAAGAACAAGAAAGGTAAAACCTTCTATGAGTTTTTGTATGAAAAAGGATTATTGGGATTTGCCTCCGGCGGCTGCCGTCCCGTTGTTTTAAAACCTTTCTTAAAGGAAGCGGAATTTGAAAAAACAGA
>JACRDM010000037.1 GCA_016218565.1 Elusimicrobiota bacterium
CTTCATCAATGATTTTAACATCTACTTCTTCTATAGTGGTTTTCAATTCAGCTAAAGCTTTGCTTATAGCTTCTTCAACGGTCTTTCCTTCTACTTCTATTTCCTTCACCCCGCCCTTCCTTTCCAGCTATTAGTTTCTTGTTACCAGCTATTCAATTGTTATTACTCTTTTACGGTGAGACTTTGTACTTGTCTTTTACTTTGTGCCTTTGTGTCTTACTTGCTGAACTTCCTGCTTTCTTTTAACTTTGCGCCTTACTAATTAGCTATTACGCCTTTACCACTTCTACCTTGGGTGGTTTCTTATTCATGATGACGTATTGCCCGATCATGGATACCAGGCTGTTTACAAACCAGTACAGTACCAGGCCGCTGGGGAAACTCCAAAACATCACCGTAAAAATTACCGGCATAAACATCATCATTTTTGCCTGTTGCGGGTCGGTCGCCGTCATTTTTTGCTGAATAAACATCCCTATTCCCATTAAGAGAGGGAGAACATTCATATTTAGGCCGGCGAGACTAAAGATAGTATCAGGCAAGGAAAGATCCTTGATCCAGAAAATAAAAGGGGCGTTTCTCAATTCAACGGCATTCTTAATCGTATTGAAAAGCGCGAAAAAGATCGGTAGTTGCAAGAGCATGGGCAGGCACCCGCCAAAAGGATTTACTTTGTGCGCTTTATACAGGTTCATCACTTCCACATTTAATCTTTGCGGTTCATTTTTATATTTATCCTGCAGTTGTTTCATTAAGGGCTGGAGTTTCTGCATTTCCGCCATAGATTTGTAGCTTTTTAAAGTCAAGGGGAAGAGGATTACCTGCATGAGCAGGGTAAGGATAAGAATAGACCAGCCATAATTATGGACTACCTTATTAATGTTTTCGAGAATGACATAAACAAATTTGCCCAAATAACCAAACCCAACCATTTCTTCCATCTTCAGACCAAGAGTTTTTAAGGTATAGTATTCTTTCGGCCCGGCATAGACATCAACTTGATACTGTCTGGTTTCTCCCGCGGATAATAAACTTTCTTTTTGTGATACTCCGATAGAAATCTTTTTTTCAGTGTTTTTTTCGCTGACTACTCCGGAGAAGGGGGTTTGCGCAGGGATCAGCGCCGCTATGAAATACTGGGTGTCCAGGGCGGCCCAGCGTATTTCTCCGGCTTGAAATTCGGGCTTTAATTTCCTGGCTACTTTGCCATTCAACCAGGCATTCGCCGTGTTCTGCTCTACTTTATTATTCAACGGATTGAGTCCCGGCCCCCACCAAAGGTTAAAACCAGGCACTTTTAACGGGACTTGGGTCGTATTTCTAAAACCTATATTAGTTTTTAAAAGATACCCGTCTCCTTTAAACAGGTAATTTCTGGTAATCTCCAACCCGTCTGCGGTTTTGCCAATAAGAGTAATGGCTTTTTGCTCAGCATCGCTGAGAGACAACTCTTTTTTGTCCGCGCTGAAAATAACTGTTGCTAAATATGCTTCTTGCCCGGTTTGCAGAGCTAAAATCTGATTTTGGCCTGCCGCGGCTGTTGGGGTCATACTGACCCACTGGCCATTTTTATCTTTAATTTGCCACTTAGCTATGCCGCCGCCTTTTGTTTCTATGCTGATCTTAGAGGTGTTGGTATTTATCGTAACCACCTGTTCTGTTTGGGACGGGCTTTCCACCGGGGCAACTTTTGCTTGGGGGGAGTTCTCCGCTGCTGCCGGGGGTAGCGCCTGTGCGCGCCTGGCTACTTGTGCGCCTGCCTGCCGGTTATTTGTGGTTGCCGGCTTTTGAAATGATTGCCAGAATAAGAAAATGATCATCATTGATAAGAAAGTTGCTATTAAAACTCTTTTTTCCATATATTTTCTCCTGGTATACTAATCTGTGTAATCAAGACATCCTAAAGTACTAATTAGGATGTCTTTATGGGATAGGATCATACCCTCCCGGGTGGAAAGGGTGGCATTTGCTTATTCTTTTAAGACCCAAAAAAAGGCCCCGCTCCGGCCCATACTTTTCCACCGCCGCCAGGCAATATTGGGAGCAGGAGGGGGTGAAACGACAGACTCGAGGAAAGTGCCTAGAACCTATTTGATAGGTTTTTATTATGCCAATAACTAATTTTTTTAATTTCATTCTGTTCTGAGGCTGTTGCCGAACCCCCTTTTCTACTGTAACCCGCCAACAAACTTTGGCCGGCAGGCTGACCTCACTCCAAATCTCACTTTCTCGTTACGAAAAAGAATTCTGTAACAACTTCTTATAGCAGCTGCGCTTTTTTGCATAATTCCAAAAATCCTATTCGTAAGGTTTCGCTAGTTATGTCCTTAGCTGCTGGTTTGAGGATCACCACCAAATCAACAGGTCCTTTGAAATCCTGTTTGCCTATCCTGAAGGTTTCCCGGATAAGTCGTTTTAGCCGATTGCGCTGGACGGCGCTGCCCACTTTTCGCGAGGCAATAATGCCCAAACGTCTGACCGGGTCTTTTCCCGACGCTTCTTGGTTGTTCTTAAAAACCATACTTATCAAGCGATTACTATATCGTTTACCAGAATTAAAGATTATCTGGAAATCCTTCCTGCTTTTTACTTTCTCCTGCCGGCTTAAGCCTGCTACTCCTGTCATCTTAAACAGCTATTCTTTTGCGCCCTTTAAGCCGACGAGCTTTTAAGATCTTCCGGCCACCTCTGGTTTTCATTCTTTTTCTGAAGCCATGGACTTTTTTCCTTTTACGCTTGTTTGGTCGGTATGTGGGTAACATTATTCCTCCTTAAGCATTGTATCTTTTACCTAAATTTTGATTATACTATTTATGGCACTGGCTGTCAAGATTAAAATAGCTTGGGCAATCCCGGCAATCCCACATTTTTCACTTGACTTATTTTACCTTTTTTAGTAGAATAAACCCGTCTCAAAAATAAAACGTATCAGTGACCTGATAAAGAGCGTGTTTTGTACTATTTTGTTGAATATTTTATAATATAAACAGTAACTTATCCACAATTGTGAATAATTATGTTGATAACTTTTTAAGGTCCTTATTTTATGCTGAAAAATCCTTTAGAATCATGGGAATTAGCTCTTAATCAGATCAAAATAACTTTAGGGGAAGAAACTTTTGACCTGTGGGTAAAACCTGTTAAATTTATTGGTTTTGAAACCAATACGCTTACTTTGGAAGTGCCCAATCGATTTTTCCAGGAATGGTGGACTGAACATCTCTCTCATCTGATTATTGATTTATTTGCTCAGCACCATGAAAATGGAGACGCCAAAATCTCTCTGAATTTTCTCGTGTCCCTGGCGCTGAAAGAGCCTTTCACGCAGATCACTAAAGAAGAAATTGAGCCTATCCCGGTTTCTAAGACAGAGTCTACTTTTGTTGAGGTTTTATTTAATCCTAAATATACCTTTGCTAGTTTTGTCATCGGACCTAGCAACCGATTCGCCCAAGCTGCTGCCCAGGCCGTGGCCAAAGAGCCAGGAAAAGCTTATAACCCATTATTTATATATGGCGGCGTAGGGCTGGGGAAAACCCACTTACTGCATGCTATTGGCCACTATATTAAAACTAATTACCCTCAGGTTTGTTTGTTATATGTAACCAGCGAACGATTTGTTAATGAATTTATTGATTCTATGCGTTTTTCCAAACCAAGCGAGTTCCGTGGCAAATACCGGAGTGTAGATGTGTTTTTAGTGGATGATGTGCAATTTTTTGGCGGTAAAGGCAGCTCCCAGGAAAGTTTTTTCCACACCTTTAATGCTTTATATGATAACCATAAACAATTAATTTTTTCCAGCGACCGTCCGCCAAAGGAGATCCCTGCGCTGGAGGAAAGGCTGATCACTCGTTTTGAATGGGGCCTGGTCACAGACATTCAACCCCCGGACCTGGAAACCAGAATTGCTATTTTAAGGCATAAAGCAGAACTTGAAAAGATTAATACCCCTGAAGACGTCATGCTTTTTATCGCCAATAAGATTAAATCAAATATTCGCGAACTGGAAGGAGCGCTGATTAGAGTGGTGGCGTTTTCTTCTTTGACCGGCAAGCGGGTCACCCTGGAATTAGCTGAAGAGATATTGAAAGATCTCTTGCCCGCTAAAGAAGTAGAACCAAACATTACGATGCGGCAGATACAAGAAGCTGTGGCTAAACATTATAATTTAGATATTAAGGATATGCAAAGCCGCAAGCGAACCGATGCGATTGCTTATCCCCGTCAAATCGCTATGTATCTTTCCAGGGCCTTGACCGAATACTCTTTGCCGGAAATTGGCGCGGCTTTTGGCGGCCGTGATCACACAACAGTGATGTATGCCTGTGAAAAAATAAGCAAGAAAATGAATAGTGACCCGTTTTTTGCTGCCTTAATTAACAAAATCATTATGGAATTAAAGAATAAGCTATGAGTAACTGTCTTTTTTTGTGCATAGTTTTTTAAACTTAAAGTATTTGTTGAATTTGTTCATAATGTGAGGTTTTTATACACATCTTATTAATTTGCTGTTTTGTTATGATATAACCTGTTTATTCTATTATACACATATTCTTTGTCCTATTATTATTATTATTATTGTTTTATTTCAAGATATATATAAACCATTAATACTATTATGGAGGGGGAAAGATGAAAATAATTTGTTCTCAAATTGAATTATTAAAAGGAGTACAAAGCGTACAAGCCATCATTTCTAATAGAGTAAGCTTGCCGGTACTAGCTAACATTCTATTAGAAACGCAAAAAAATAATTTAAAAATAGCCGCTACCGATCTGGAAGTTGGTATTAAAACAGAGATACCAATTGAAATAATCAAAGAAGGCTCTATTACTATTCCGGCGAAAATGCTTTTTGACATTATTCGTGAATTACCAGAGCAGGAGATACAAATAGAAGTAACCCTAGAAGGTAAAGTGATTTTAAGCTGTGGTAAAATAGTATTTAAAATAATGGGATTGCCAAAAGATGAATTCCCGATCATTCCTGATTTTACAGAGGAAAACGCGTTTACTATTTCTAGAGCTACTTTAAAAAACATGGTCCAAAAAACTATTTTTGCGATTTCTAACGATGAAACCAGATATGTCTTAACCGGAGTATTAATGCAAACCTCGAATAATACTATTGAAATGGTCGCTACCGACGGACGCAGATTGGCTTATATTAATGGCGGAAAATTAAGGGAAGGTATTAAAAACCAGCTCAATGTGGTCATTCCCTCTAAAACTCTACGTGAAATCAATCGCTTGATTGGTGAAAAAGACGATGCTAATGACATGGTTAAAATAGAGCTTGCTGAAAACCAGATAGCGTATAAATTCGACTCAACCATATTGATTTCCAGGTTGATCGAAGGGAAATTTCCCAATTATAAACAAGTAATCCCCAAAGAGCATTCCACAGAGTTGGTTTTGAATACAGCGAAGTTCTTAAGCGCGATCAAGCGGATATCCTTGTTAGCGACGGAAAAAGCCGAATCTATAAAATTAGAATTAGCTAATAATAAAGCGATTATCTCCAGTATGGCCCAGGGATTGGGAGAGGCGCAGGAAGAAATGGAGATAGACTATAAAGGAAGTACCTTTGAAGCAGCGTACAACCCAAAATATTTAATCGAGGCGCTCAAAAGCATAACCGCTACTAATATTATCTTGGAATTAAGCAATCCAATGGGGCCGGGGGTAATTCGTCCGCAAAGCGACGAAGAATACCTTTATGTGATTATGCCTATGCGGCTGTAGACAATGTATCTAAAAAACCTGTCTTTGCACAATATAAGGAACTATGCTGATTTGAAGGTTGACTTTCAACCCGGTATAAATCTGATTATTGGACAGAACGCGGCTGGTAAGAGTAATTTGCTGGAAGCAATCTTCTTTTTGCATGGCGGGCGGTCCTCGAGAGTGTTAGACGAACAAGAAATGATCCGCTGGGGACAACCCGAGGGGTTTATTACCGCGGAAATAGTAAATGCTACCGGGACGCAGTCTTTAGGCATACAGCTGGCTAAAGAGCAGGATAAGAAAATACAAATAAACAAAAAAAATGTTTCCTCTCCCGGCGAATTACGAACTGTTACCCCGGCGGTGATACTGACTAGCACGGACGGCGAGCTGATTAGTGGAGAACCGATACTGCGCCGGGGATTTCTAAATCAGCTATTAGTGCAAGTAGAGAGTGAATATAGTTATCGACTGCTTAAATTAAAGAAAATCATACTTTCCAGGAATGAAATCCTGAAGCAAATACGCGAGGAACGGCAAAAACAGTACACGTTGGATATTTGGAATCACCAGTTGCAGTTGGAGGCGCGTTATCTTACCGAGAAACGCCGCAGAATAATAGCGCTGCTGCAAAAAACAGCCAATCAAGTATTGCATTCCTTGCAGCCGGAATTAGCCAGGAAAATCACTCTGGAGTATAAGACCAATTGCCCGCTGGAAGACAAGGATTGGCCCCAGGTCTGGCTGATGATACAACAAGAAGAGATCAGGCAAGCCAGGACCTTGATCGGGCCGCAGCGAGATGACGTGGAAGTGACCCTGGACAAAGGGGAGGGGGAAAAAAACCTGCGTATCTTTGGGTCGCAGGGAGAACAGACGCTCAGCGCCTATATCTTGCGCTTGAGCCAGGCCGAGATCATCGAACAGGAACAGAAACAGCGTCCATTAATTTTGGCGGATGATATTTTTGCCGAGATAGACGCGCCAACACAAGAACAACTGCTGCACTACTTTTGTCGTCAGGAACAGGTTTTTCTGGCGGCCACAGATCGCGAGCGGATCAAGGATGGAGCTGTCCCTAAAATGATATATCAAGTAAACAATAATGCCTGTTTCAGGATAGAATGAGCAAAAAAAGCTTAAAAAATTTTAAACAGTTGCCTGATGCAATCAAAGATATATTTTTTAGGCAGGGCCTGGAAGAGCGGCAGTTAATAGCTGCTTACTGGCAAAAAAAATTCAGCCAGGCCATCAGACATGCCCGCTTAGACAAATTAGTGAATGGGAAACTGGAAATCAAAGTAGATTCCTCCGTCTGGTTGCAACAGCTAAGCCTGATCAAAGAAGACATCAAAACAGAATTGAACAAAAAAATTAAAAAAGACCTGATCAAAGAAATTGTCGTAAAAATAGGAGATATTACTTAGTGACCGCTGAAAAATTCAGCAGCCCTTGATTACACAGATTAAACAGAGAAGATAAAAGCGGTGTAAGTATTTAATAATCAGGGTAAGTGTCTTTCTAACCCGGTGTAATCAGAGAAATCTCAAGGGAGAATATTCGTGGCCGCAGTCAAGCAAAAAACAAGCAACAACAATGACCCTTATGACGCCAGTTCAATAAAAGTACTGGAAGGATTAGATCCGGTACGTAAACGGCCGGCAATGTATATAGGATCAACCGGTTCTATGGGTTTGCACCACCTGGTGGAAGAAGTGGTGGACAATAGTATTGACGAAGTGTTAGCCGGATATTGCAAAAATATAGATGTGGTTATTCATAATGACGGGAAAATTACGATCGAAGACGATGGGCGCGGCATTCCGGTAGAGAAACACCCTCAGTTCAAGGATAAGAGCGCGCTGGAAATAGTGCTGACCAAACTGCATGCCGGCGGAAAATTTGACAACAAGTCTTACCAGGTAGCCGGCGGTTTGCATGGCGTCGGAGTTTCCTGCGTTAACGCGTTATCCAAACAGTTAGCCGTAGAAGTATACCGGGAAGGAAAAGCTTACCGGCAGACATATGAACGCGGTGTCCCGACCAGCCCGCTGAAAGCTCTCGGGACAACCGATGATCAGGGTACTAAGATCACTTTTTTACCGGATGATACGATCTTTGAAGAAACAATATTCAGCTTTGACCTCCTGGCTAATCGCCTGCGGGAGCTGGCTTTTTTGAACGCCGGGACTAGAATCAACCTGACTGATGAACGCACTGATAAACAGCACACCTTCTGTTATGACGGCGGGATCATTTCTTTTGTAAAATATCTCAATGCCAATAAAAATCCACTGCATCAAGAACCCATATATTTTACTAAGGACAAAGATATTGAGATCAACCCGGAAACTCACGAAGCCGGTAAGTTGATCCTGGAAATCGCTTTACAGTATAACGATGGCTATTCTGAAAACATCTTTTCTTTTGTCAATAATATTAACACGATAGAAGGCGGCACCCACCTGGTCGGTTTCAAATCAGCGCTGACCAGGGTAATCAATGATTATATCAAAAAGAAAGAAAGCCTTAAAGATAAGAATGTTTCACTGTCCGGAGAAGACGTCCGTGAAGGGCTCACCGCGGTGATCAGTATAAAATTGTCTAATCCGCAGTTTGAAGGACAGACCAAAACTAAATTAGGAAACTCGGATATAAAGGGACTGGTAGAAACCATCGTTGGCGACAAGTTGGCTTCTTATCTGGAAGAAAACCCCTCAATCGCTGCTAAAGTGATAGACAAGACAGTCACCGCAGCCTTAGCCAGAGAAGCCGCGCGCAAGGCTCGTGAGCTCACTAGGCGTAAAGGCGCATTGGATGCTGCCAGCCTCCCGGGCAAGCTGGCTGATTGCTCGGAACGCGATCCGCGCCAATGCGAGTTGTATATTGTCGAGGGAGACAGCGCGGGTGGTAGCGCTAAGCAAGGAAGGAACCGCTCCTTCCAGGCCATCCTGCCGTTAAAAGGGAAAATATTAAATGTGGAAAAAGCCAGGCTGCATAAAATATTAGGCAATGATGAGATCAGGACCTTGATCACCGCCCTGGGCACTAGTATCGGGCAGGAGGAGTTTAAGCTGGCAGACCTCCGGTATCATAAAATCATCCTCATGACCGACGCGGATGTTGACGGCGCTCATATTCGCACCTTGTTATTAACTTTCTTATACCGCCAGCTGCCGATATTAGTAGAAAAAGGACATGTCTATATCGCTCAGCCGCCATTATATAAGGTTAAAAAGGGCAAAAAAGAAATGTATTTAGAGACTGAAGAACAGCTTTATAATTTTATTCTGGAACAGGGATTGGAAGGAGTTAAGCTCTTCAAGATGAAAGGTGCCAAGGAGGTCCTGGAGTACAAAGAAGACCAGGTCCGTCAAATTTGTAAGAGCTTAAAAGATATTGACACCCTGGTCCGCAAGCTCCAGCGCAAAGGCATCAACTGGGTTGAATTTATGGCGATGCGCAAAAATGACAAGATACCGCTTTATAAGATAAAGACCGAGACAGAAGAAAAATTCATTTACTCTGGGAAGGAATTTAAGAGTTTTAAGAATAATTACCTGCAAGAGAAAAAAGATGTCAACCCTGAACTAGCCATAGAAATGACACCCGAGGAAATGGGGCTAGAGGTAAAAGACCTGTGGGAGATCCCCAAGCTGAATGATATTGTAATTAGCCTGGAGAAGACAGACGTAGATCTGAGCAGTTACCAGGCCGACCAGGACGCCGAGAAAAGACAAATCTTGTTCCGGTTAAAACATGACGCTGAAATATGTGATATTTATGATTTTGAAGAAATGATCAGCGTGATCAATAAAATGGGCACTCAAGGAACGACGGTTCAACGGTACAAAGGTTTGGGAGAAATGAATCCGGAGCAGCTCTGGGAAACCACCATGAACCCGGAAAACCGCCGCCTAATCAAGATTACCCTGGAAGATATAGTAGAAGCGGACAAGATTTTTACCACCTTGATGGGGGATAAAGTAGAGCCACGGAAAGCTTTTATCGAAACCCATGCTCTGGAAGTAAGAAACCTGGATATTTAAGAGCAATGACAAAATCCAAAATCCAAATGACAAAATGAATCAAAAGCAATTGAAAACAATTTTAAATTGGATTTTGCGGATTTATTTGAAATTTGAGCTTTGGAATTTGGTATTATTAGTTTACTAATAATAGGAGTGTCGAATGGCTGAGGCGTTCAAAGAAAACATAATACCCCGCAATATTGAAGAAGAAATGAAAGCTTCTTATATAGATTACGCCATGAGCGTAATTGTGGGGCGTGCTTTGCCTGATGTGCGCGACGGCTTGAAACCGGTGCATCGCCGCATTTTGTATGCCATGAAGGAATTAGGATTGGTGCATAATAAAGCGTACCGCAAAAGCGCAACTGTTGTCGGTGACGTGCTTGGTAAATATCATCCGCATGGCGACATGTCAGTATATGACAGCATCGTGCGCATGGTCCAGGAGTTTTCGCTACGCTATCCCTTGATCGATGGTCAGGGAAACTTTGGTTCCATTGACGGTGACCCGGCAGCAGCCTACCGCTATACAGAAATTAGAATGGCCGCGTTAGCCGAAGAACTCTTGCGCGACATTGACAGGAACACCGTTGATTTTACCCCGACTTTTGATAATTACCGGGAAGAACCGCTTGTTTTGCCCGCCGCTTTCCCGAATCTTTTAGTAAATGGCTCCAGCGGTATCGCGGTGGGTATGGCTACTAACATCCCGCCGCATAACCTGGGTGAAGTAATTGACGGGCTGATATATTTGAGCGACACTCCGTCAGCGGAAATAAAAGACTTGATGAAATTCATCAAGGGCCCTGACTTTCCGACCGCGGCTACTATCCGCGGCAAGAGCGGGATACGGAATGCGTATATGACCGGTCGCGGCTCAATCATGCTGCAGTCAGTAGTAGAAACAGAAGAGATCGGCAATGGCAAAGAAGCCGTTATTATCCGCGAGCTCCCTTACCAGGTGAACAAAGCTAATCTGCTGGAAAGCATTGCCGAACTGGTCAAAGATAAAAAAATTGAAGGCATCACTGACCTGCGTGATGAATCTGACCGTGACGGAATCAGAGTAGTGATTGAGCTAAAGCGTGATACCAATACCGAGCTGGTGATTAACCAGTTAATGAAACATACCCAGCTGCAGACCTCCTTTGGTATTATCATGCTAGCGCTGGTTAATAACCGGCCGCGGGTGCTCAATCTGAAAGAAGTGCTGGCTCTTTATTTGAAGCACCGGCAGGAAGTCACCATCCGGCGTACGCAGTTTGATTTAGCCAAAGCCGAAGCCAGGGCTCATATCCTGGAAGGCCTGAAAATAGCCGTTGATAATATTAATGAAGTTATTAAAATTATAAAGGAATCAAAAGATGTAGAAACCGCGCGTCTGGCGCTGATGGATAATTTTGGTTTATCCAAGATCCAGGCCCAGTCCATTTTAGATATGAGGCTGCAACAATTGACTGGCCTGGAACTGGAAAAATTAGAGAGAGAATATCTGGAATTGCTCAAGACGATTGAGCGGTTGAAAGCAATTCTCGCCGACCCGAAAAAAGTCCTGGCTCTAATCAAGGAAGAACTGCTGCAGATAAAGGAAAAATACGACGATAGGCGCCGCACCAAGATCATTTCCCAGGAAGCAGAAGACCTTTCGCTGGAAGACCTGATTGAAGAAGAATCGGTCGTAGTGACGATTTCTCACGCGGGTTATGTAAAAAGAATCCCCGCCTCTACCTATCACTCTCAAAACCGGGGCGGTAAGGGAGTGACTGGCGTCACTACGCGGGAGGAGGACTTTATCGAAGACGTTTTTGTCACCTCCACCCATGACTACCTGCTGCTTTTCAGCAATATAGGACGGGTTTATTGGCTCAAGGTATACGAAATTCCTGAGGGTGGAAGAGTAGCGAAAGGAAAAGCGCTAGTTAATCTGGTTAAATTGTTAAAACAGGATGAAATGGTCACAGCGGCCATCACTATTCATGATTTTGCCAAGACCAACCAGCAATTAATAATGATTACCAAGCGGGGGACAGTTAAAAAGACCCCATTAAGCGAATACAGCAATCTGCGCGCCGGCGGCATCATTGCCATTAACCTTGAAGAAAATGATGAATTAATGGGTGTAAAAATAACTGACGGTTCCCAGGAAATAATAATCGGCACTAGAAATGGGCTGGCCATTCATTTCAAAGAAGACGAGGTAAGACCTATTGGCCGTTCAGGTAAAGGCGTGCGCGGCATCGAATTACGCCCAGAGGATCAAGTCATTGGTATGGAAGTCGTCAAGAAGGAAGAAATCATTCTAGTAGCGACGGAAAACGGTTACGGCAAGAAAACCAAGATCAAAGAATACCGCACCCAGAGCCGCGGCGGCAAAGGAGTCATTAACATTAAAAACAATCAGCGCAATGGACAGGTGATTGCTATTAAACGGGTTACCGACAAGGATGATATCATGCTCATTACCCAAAAGGGTGTCGTTAATCGACAACCGGTAAAAACCATTGGCACCATGGGCAGAAATACCCAGGGAGTGCGGTTGATCAGGCTGCAAGAAGGGGACAAGCTGGTTTCCATTGCCAGACTTATCCATGAAGATGAGGACTTAAAGGAACCCCAGCAGGATAAAGAAATTTGAGCCAGTCGACTAACATAAGGAATTTACCAGCAGGTGGAGATAAAAAAATGGCTCCGGAAGTGAACCGGCCTTTAGTGTAATATGCCGAAATCGTATTTGTCACTTAAGGCTCTGTGAAACAATGCCAGAGCCATTTGGCCGGAGGCTTTTGGCCTATACCTTTGCCGGTTTTTTGCCACATATGTTTTACCTTACGTAGTCCTGCAAAAATTCAGCTGCGGTTCAGCTCAAAATCCTCGCGGCGAAAGGTCTGTCTTATTATTTCACAGAACCTGGAACGGGGTAAACAATGTTAGATATCAAAAGGATACGCGAAAACGCCGCCGCCATGC
>JACRDM010000036.1 GCA_016218565.1 Elusimicrobiota bacterium
AGAGGTTTTACGATGTACTCTACCAGCAGCAAGCGCTGGAAATAGACAAGGAATCCTGGACACAAGTCAAGAATTACTTAGAGGTAGCCAGACGTAAAACAGAGGCCAAAGATTATGAAATAACCTTGTTTGATATAGAGCGTTCCCGGCTGGAAATGCAAACAGCCGCGGCAGACGAAAAATTGCAGATGGCGGCCACCGCTTTTAATAAAGCAGTCGGATTTGAATTGGAAGCGGAGATTAAATTGGTCGGTGATTTCGAAACCGCGGCTCCGGAGGAAGCCAGCCAGGGTCTCAACACCTATATAGCCAAGGCCCTTGATCGTTCTCCGGCCTTACAAGGGCTGACCCTGGAAGAGAATAAGATCAGGTATAAAATTGATCAGGCTTTCAGTGAACGTTACCCGACTATTGAGCTGGGCGCTGATTATGAACGCAGTGGGTTAAGCCTGGACTTGGCAGGCAGGAACTGGACCGCTACGGTGGCGTTGCGTTATCCGCTTTTCAATGGTTGGGTAAGCTGGGCCAGGGTCAGGCAGATGCGCAGTGAATTAAAGACTACTAATTTGCTGAAGGTACGTTTCAGTGATAATTTAAAAATGAGTGTGGCGGAAAGCTATAGACGACATATACGTGCCGGAAAAAACCTAGAGGAAATGTCTAAGAATAAAGACCTATCCCAGAAGGTTTTGGATTCGGCGCTAATTTATTATAAAAATAATCAACTGTCCGGCACTGAATTGTTAGTGATACACAAAAGAGCGAGAGAGACTAAAACGCAGGCCTTGGATAATATCTATGAATATACTCTGGGTGAGCAGGAATTAAGATTGGCTACGGGATTGGATCCGGTCAAGTAATGGTTTTAAACCTAAGCCAGAAATTAATTATTTATGTTTTCCTTGTTCTTATTGTTTTGTATCTTCCGGCCACTCTGTCTGCCGGCGCTACTGACGAAGAAGAAATATTGATTGATTTTTTATGGCCGCTGTATTTGTCTCTGCCCGCGGCAGAAAAACCTAAAGTGGCCTTAGTGCTGGGTGGCGGCGGAGCCAGAGGACTGGCTCATGCCGGGGTAGTGAAGGTCTTTGCCGAAGAACATCTGCCGGTAGATATAATTGTCGGTACCAGCGTGGGAGCTTTGATCGGCTCGTTATATGCGGCTGGCCTACCGGCGGATACCATTGTCGATATGGCTCAGCATATGAACTGGAATAAATTAGTCAGTTTTAAATTGTCCCCGGTGGGCTTATACTCTACTAAAAGAATGGAAGAATACGTCACTAAATATATTGGCAACAAGCAATTTGATGAGCTGAATATCCCCTTTGCTTGCGTGGCGGTAGATATCCGGAATGGGGAAAAAATCATTCTCAAGGAAGGACCGGTCGCCCCAGCTGTCCGGGCCAGCGCGACGATGCCAGGCCTTTTCCAGCCAGTGGAATACCGGCATCGCTTGCTCATGGATGGCGGAGTCATTGATAATATGCCGGCTGATGTGGCCAAGTTGATGGGCGCGGACATTATCATTGCCATAGACGTGACTGCCCAGGTAGGGATAGCCAAAACCAATAATGCTCTTTTGATCTTAAGCCAGGTTATCTATATCCGGGGAAATTTTTTAGCCGAGGGACAGCTCAAATTGGCCGACTTGGTGATCAGTCCGGAAGTGAAAGATATTACCGTGTCTGAGCTGAACCGTGGCGAAGAATGCGTGGATGCCGGCGTAGTAGCGACCAGGGCCAAGGTCAGAATGATCAAGAAAGTCATATTGAACCGGGTCTGGGATAAACTATAGTATAGGAATTTAAAAAATTCCTATACTTGATTACCCAGATTAGTAATTAAGATTATCCCCCGCTGATCCCGAATTATCAGGATCAAACACGCGGGGACTGGCACAGATTAAGAACAACCGAGTTTCCAAAGGGACTATAGGGCTATGAGTAAAAGAATCTGGCTGGCTTGGTTATGCTGTATATTGCTGCTGTCTGTCAGGCTAGCGCCGGCGGCTGACCGGGAACTGAAAATTATGCTGGCTACTGCGGAAAAAGCAGAACAAAAAAATGATCTCCCCGCGGCCATTGAAAATTATTTAAAAGTATTGGAAAAAAATTACTACCCAGGGAGAATACACCTCATTTTAGGCAGGTTATACCTGGCGGCAGGTAATAAGTCGGAAGCAGAAAAACATCTAACGCAGGCTTTGGAACAAGAACTAAACCAGGAGGAACAGCTCTCTGTCCAGGCGCTTCTGGGTACCATTAGTTATTGCCGGCAAAACTATGCTCAGGCGATAGAACGCTTTAATAATTGTATTGAAATGAAACGCAATTATGAATCTGCGTATTTAGGATTGGCGAAAGTATATATAGATATGCAGATGTATCCGGAAGCGCTGAAAAAACTTAACGTTATCAGAAGGTCTAAAAAACTGAAATTCGAGTATAATCTGACCGCCGGTTTGTTGTACCGGGATTGGGGACTCTATCAAAAAGCGCTTCTTTCCCTGCGTCAGGCCATAGTTAGTGATCCAACCAGCACCGCCGCCCATCAAGCCTTGGCGGATATTTATTACCAGCAGAAAGAATATGGCCAGGCGCTGAGAGAGCTAAGCTATGTAGCTAGTCTGCAGCCGCAGGGCAGCGTATACCGTACTATGGCTTTGTGCTTATTTTATTTGCGGGAAAAAGAAAAAGCCATGGCTTTTCTCCTGAAGGCCATTAAGCTGGAACCGAATGATCATTTGAATTATGCCATTGGTGGGTTGATTTATTACGAGAGCCATGACTGGGAGAAGGCCGGTGACCAGTTTACCCGGTCACTGGAAATGAATTCCCAGAGCGCCTTGGCTTTAATCGGCCGGGGCTGGTGCGAAAAAAAATTGAATGATACCTCGTTAGCAATGGCTGATTTCCAAAAAGTATTAGATTTAAGGGATGTATCCTGGCTGCAAGAATTGGCCCAAAAAAACATAGCCGCCGTGGCTGTTGAAAAAAGATAAAAAAGGGGAGCGTTGATGGGCGCGTTTGATTACCAGAAGGGTGAACTCTATTGCGAAAGACTTAAAGTCAAGGAGATTATTGCCGCGGTAGGTACTCCCTGTTATCTTTACAGTCACCGGGCCCTGGTCGAGAATTACCAGGCTTTTAACGAGGCGTTCACTTGCACGAAACATCTGGTCTGTTATGCCGTGAAGACCAATGCAAATTTGACTATTTTGCGGACTTTAGCTAATCTGGGCGCTGGCGCTGATATCGTCAGCGCTGGAGAATTATACCTGGCTTTGACCGCTGGCTTTAAACCGGAAAAAATAGTATTTGCCGGGGTCGGCAAGACGGGAGACGAGATATATGATGCTTTAAAGAATGATATTTTAATGTTCAATGTTGAATCCTTGCCGGAACTGGATTTGATCAGTTCCGTAGCTAAGAAGGTGAAGAAAAGAGCCAGGATCTCGTTCCGGGTAAATCCGGATATCAATCCCCAAACTCATCACCATATATCTACCGGTCTGGCCCAAAATAAGTTTGGTATCAATATTAACTTTGCGGCCGAAGCGTATGAACGCGCCAGTCTGGATAAGTTCCTGGAAGTGGTCGGAGTGCAGGTTCATATCGGCTCACAAATCACTACAGTGGAGCCATTCGTTGAAGCAGTGGAAAAAGTATTCAGGTTGTTAAAGACTTTAAAAGAGCTGGCTCTTGAGCTCAAATATATTGACTTGGGCGGAGGATTGGGAATTACCTACAATGATGAAAAGCCGCCAACGCCGCAGGACCTGGCCCAGGCGCTTAGTCCCCTGATCAGGAAAAGTCCCTATCACTTTATCTTTGAACCTGGCCGTTATATTGCCGGTACGGCCGGGATATTAGTGACTAAGATCCTGTATTTGAAGGAGACGCAAGTTAAGAAATTTGTGATCGTGGATGCCGGCATGAATGACCTTTCCCGGCCGGTAATGTATGATGCTTATCATGAGATCAAACCAGTCAGGGAATCCGGCCAGAATGAGATGCTGGTTGATATCGTCGGTCCAATTTGTGAAAGCGGCGATTATTTTGCCAAAAATCGCCGTCTGCCGCTGGTAGAACAGGGTGACCTACTAGCGATCTTTAATGCCGGGGCGTATGGCTTTTCGATGTCTTCCAATTATAACGCGCGGCCGCGGGCCTGCGAAGTCGTGGTCAGCAAAAATCAGTATTATATCGTCCGGGACAGGGAAACTTTTGGCGACCTGGTAAGCAATGAGAGACTACTCGATATAAAGTGATGTTGTTTTAATCTGTGTAATCAATTTTCGAAGGGTTTTATGAGAAAATTTAGATTTGCTAAAATGAGTGGCGCGGGCAATGATTTTGTCGTGATCGATAACCGGCAGAAAGTATTGCCGCTGGCGGCGGCGGCGCTGGCGGTCAAATTGTGCCAGCCGAAAACCGGTATCGGCGCGGATGGGCTGATGCTCTTGGAGAAATCGGCCAAAGCTGATTTCAAAATGCGTATTTTCAATCCTGACGGCAGTGAAGCGGAAATGTGCGGTAATGGCGCGCGCTGCGTTGCCTGTTTTGCTTACCGGAAGAAGATCGCACCAGCCAAAATGGTTTTTGAAACCTTGGCCGGATTGATCAGCGCTCAGGTTAAAGGGACAGAAGTAAAGCTGCATATGATCGATCCGCAGGGATTAATAGATAACCTGAAAATCAATCTTGGTGGTAAATCCCGCGCATTGTTTTTTGTAAATACCGGAGTGCCCCAGGCTATCATGTTTGTCAAAGATATTGGCCAGGTTCCTGTTTTTGAATGGGGCAGGATAATTCGCCGGCACCGGCTTTTTCAACCCGCCGGGACAAACGTGAATTTTGTCAGCAAGATCGGCCAGCATACTATTGCCATCCGGACCTATGAACGGGGTGTGGAGAATGAAACTCTGGCTTGTGGTACCGGCTCGGTTGCCGCTGCCTTGATCGGCGCCGCAGCAGGGAAAGTGTCTTCGCCGGTCCGGGTACGCACCCGCGGCGGGGAAGTACTGAAGGTCTATTTTGATTATCGCGGCGGAAAATTCAGCGAGGTGTATCTGGAGGGTGAAGTAAGAATCGTTTTTGTAGGAGAAGTGAAAGAAATTTAGACGACAGGTATCCCCCCTAGTTTTGCAAGCGCAAAACTGGCAAGGGGGACTACGGGAAGGAAGAATAAAATGTTTAGCGGTTCTGGTACAGCTATAATTACCCCTTTTGCCAACGACAAAGTCGATTATGAGGCATTGGGAAAATTAATTGAGTTTCAAATAAAGAACGGCATCAAGGTATTGGTCCCGTGCGGCACAACCGGAGAGTCAGCTACTTTGAGCTATGAAGAGCATGACCAGGTCATTAAGTTTTGCGCGCAGAAAGCCGCTAAGAGAGTGAAAATACTGGCTGGTACCGGCTCTAATAGTACCGCTGAAGCTATCACTCTGACCCAATACGCCAAAGATGCCGGCGCAGACGGAGCGCTCTTGATCACCCCGTATTATAATAAGCCAACCCAAGAGGGAATGTACCGGCATTTTAAGAAAATAGCAGAGGCTGTAGATATTCCCCAGATACTCTATAATGTACCTGGCCGGACAGGAGTGAATTTACTGCCGGAGACAGTCATCAGGTTATCTAAGGTGAAAAATATAGTTGGTATTAAGGAAGCTAGCGGCAACTTGGAACAAGTGAGCCAGATAGTACAAAAGACTGACCGGAATTTTACCCTCTTAAGCGGCGAGGATTCTCTGACGTTCCCTATTCTGGCCCTGGGTGGACAAGGAGTAATCTCGGTGGTGGCTAATATTATTCCTAAAGATATAGCCGAGATGATACATGCTTTTGCACAGGGAGAGTTAGAGAAAGCTCGCGAATTGCATTTCAAGATGTTCGAGTTGATGAAAGCCATGTTCATTGAGACCAATCCCATCCCGGTGAAAACCGCTATGGGGATAATGGGATTGTGCTCAGCGGAAATGCGGTTGCCATTATCTCCCATGGCTGAAAACAATGTTCAAAAGTTGAAGAAGATAATGAAGGACTATAGATTAATATAGCGTACAGCGTATGGCGGATAGTTTTAGATTTTCTATACGCTTAATGCTACCTGGTAAACGCTTGGAGGATTTATGATTAACGTAGTTGTATGCGGTGCGGCCGGACGGATGGGGCAGCGGATCATTACTATGATCCATGAAGAGCATGATTTGAAATTAGTGGGAGCAGTGGAGGGCCAGGGCCATCTGTTGGTTGGTACACGAGTGAGTCCGGAAGTGAAAATCACCGACAATCTGGAACAAGTAGTCGGGGGAGCAGAGGTGATCGTTGATTTCACGTCTCCCAAGGCCTCCCTGGGCTTTTTGGCGGTCTTGGCTAAAATCAAGAAACCCCTCATTATAGGTACCACTGGTTTTACTGATGAGGAAATAAAAAATATTAAATTTATTACTCAGAATTTTCCCTGCCTGTTAGCCGCCAACATGAGCATAGGCGTGAACTTGATGTTCAGGCTGGCGCGAGAGGTAGCCCAGATACTGGGTGATTCTTATGACGTAGAAATAGTCGAAGCCCATCATAACCGGAAAAAAGACGCGCCTAGCGGGACAGCCTTAGCCCTGGCCAATGAAATTGCCAGCGCGCTGAACCGTAATATAAAAGAAAACCTGGTTTATGGGAGAAAAGGCAATGTGGGAGAACGCTTGCCCAAAGAAATTGGTATTCATGCGGTACGGGGCGGCGATATCGTTGGTGATCATACGGTTATTTTTGCCGGCCGGGGAGAAAGATTAGAACTGACTCACCGGGCTTCCAGCCGTGATACCTTTGCCCGCGGAGTGGTCCGGGCAATAAGATTCATGGCCAAAGCCAAGGCTGGGTTCTATGATATGCAGGACATTCTGGGGCTTAAATAGTTGATGGTTGATCCCCATCCGAGGACAGGTATAGTTGATAGAAAAAGCAAAAGATGAAATTGTGAAGTATTTGCGGTTTTTGCATAAGTATAATAATGAAATAAAATACGGTATCTTGGAAAAAGATGATGTAATTCTGGAATTAGAGGGAGAATACAGTTCTTATCCCAGCCGTCATAAACATCTTTTATCCCAATGTAAGGTCTTATTGCCCTGCTTGCCTTCCAAAATAGTAGCCGTGGGCTTGAATTATAGTGACCATGCCCAAGAGTTTAAGATGCCGGTGCCAGAGGAACCGATCCTGTTCATCAAGCCCAGTACGTCAGCTATCGGGACTGGTGAAAAAATAGTCTATCCCAAAATGTGTACTCAGCTGGATTACGAGGCAGAAGCAGCCGTGGTCATTAAGAAGATTTGCCGGCAGATTGCTCCGGAAAAAGCTGGTGAATATATTCTCGGTTATACTTGTTTTAATGACATTACCGCCCGGGATCTGCAGAAAAAAGACAGGCAATGGACCAGGGCGAAGAGTTTTGATACTTTCAGCCCATTAGGGCCTTTTATCGTCACAGGCTTAAACTCGGCGGATTTAATGATAGAATTACGATTGAACGGGCAGGTGAAGCAATCTTCGTCAACCCAAAACCTGATCTTCCCCATTCCGCAATTAGTAAGTTTTGTTTCACGGGTAATGACCTTGTTGCCGGGGGATGTGATCACCACCGGGACGCCGCCCGGGGTAGGGCCCATGAATATCGGCGATACTGTGGAAGTGACTATAGCTGGTATAGGTACTTTAAAAAATACTGTAGTAGGGGAGAACAACGTATAACAGCGATCAGCCCCTGATAGAATTATGGAGGAAAAATATGGTTGAAGACAATAAGGCAAAAATAGAAACTCAAATTGTTGACCCAGGACTGGAGATAGAACCAGGTTGGGATCCGGCAAATTTAGCTGCTACGATAGTTATCGTGATCGTAATGATCGGGCTGTTGTTTTGGCTGTTCTGGTCATTAATGGTAGCCAAAAGTCTGACGGCAAACATTATCGCCGCGTTTATTCTGTTGATCCTGGTTGGAGAGATAGTCTACGTGTTTAAGAAATGAAAATCCGCGGAATCCCTCGAGGTGGCCGCGGGGCAGGTATTTTTATAATCCGCGTAATCATATTCCAAAGGAATTTAAATGCAGATCGATTTTAGCGAAAAATTGAAAAAATTGCCGCCATATTTGTTCATCGAAATTGACAAAAAGAAGAAACAGGCGAAAGACCAAGGCGTTGATGTGATCGATCTTGGCGTCGGCGACCCGGATATACCCACGCCGGATCATATCGTGGAAGCAGCCAATAAGGCGATGCGCATCCTGGATAACCAGCGTTATCCTTTTGGTGTCGGACTGTTAGAATTCCGGCAGGCCGTAGCTGATTGGTACAAAAAAAGATTTAAGGTCACTCTTGATCCAGCTACAGAAGTAGTAGCGTTGGCTGGTTCCAAAGAAGGCATTTATCATATCCATGATGCTTTTGTTGATCCTAATGATGATGTGCTGGTGCCGGAACCTGGATATCCGGTTTATGCCAATGGCACTGTTTTTGCCGGCGGCCAAAACTATTTCATGCCTTTGAAAAAAGAAAATAATTTCCTGCCGGATCTGCAGGCTATTCCGGCAGCAGTGGCTAAAAAGGCGGCCCTGCTGTTCATTAACTACCCTAATAATCCCACCGCGGCTTGTACTGATAAGAAATTATTTGAAAAAGTAGTAAAATTTGCCCAGCGCTATAATATTATTGTCTGTCATGACGCGGCCTACAGCGAGATGTATTATGACGGTGAAAAACCGGCCAGTTTCCTGGAAGTGGACGGGGCGAAAGAAGTAGGAATTGAATTTCACTCTCTCTCTAAGACTTATTGCATGACTGGTTGGCGCATCGGTTGGGCTTGCGGCAATGCTAAAGTGTTGCAGGGTTTGGCCAAGGTGAAAGAAAACGTCGATTCCGGAGTATTCCAGGCTGTGCAGTATGCCGGGATCGCGGCTTTGACCGGAGACCAGGAATGCGTGGATAAGATGCGGAAAGTGTTCCAGGAACGCCGGGATATTTTTGTCGGCGGACTGTGGAAACTGAATTGGAAGGTAGATAAACCTAAAGCCAGCTTTTATGTCTGGGCAGAAGTACCGCCCCGATATACTTCAATGTTATGCTCTTCTAAATTGCTGGAGCAGGCGGGTATAGTCGCTACTCCCGGTATTGGTTTTGGTCCCTCTGGGGAAGGGTATATCCGGTTTGCTCTCACCCAGGATAAGAAACTGTTGCAGGAAGCGCTGCAGCGCATTGAAAAGATAAAATGGCAAAAGTAAAACAGTTGCTGGTCGCTGGTCGCTGGTCGCTAGTTAAAACAGCATATTTGGGATTGGGAAGCAATATAGGAAATAAGCGCGAAAACATCAAAGAAGCGATCAGGTTATTGCGCCAGGAAGTAAAAATAGCAAAAATGTCTTCGTACTATAAGACCAAACCGGTTGGGTATGCTGACCAGCCTGATTTTATTAATGTAGCAATCGAAATTAAAACTAACCTGACACCATTGCAATTATTGAGAATGGTTAAAGACATAGAGAAAAAGATAGGCCGCAAAAAAACGTTCCAAAATGGTCCAAGGATTATAGATATAGATATCCTGATTTATTATGATGAAATAATGAAGACAAAAAAACTGGTGATCCCGCATCCTGATATGCACCGTAGATGGTTTGTCCTGAAACCTTTAGCCGAAATAGCTCCAGAAGTAATTCATCCCACATTGAAGCATACAATTAAGAATTTATTTGCTAAGTTAAAGGATTGATATGGACTGCGTAAGGGAATTAGAGCTATTAATTAAGTCTCATTATCCTATTGTCTATTTTGAAACCGTAGAAGAGGACAGGGCTGAGAGCATTATTAATTCTGTAGCTAGCAGCATGGGACTGCTTTTATTTATCTGGACCGCTACCAAAGGACTGATCAGAAAGAATTATCCAGAGCCTGTTTATGACACTAAATCCCCCATCAAAGTATTAAACCATATCGGTATTGCCAATATTAACGCTATCTATATGCTGAAAGACTTGAACCAGTTCTTTGAGGATCCTTTGATTTTGAGGAAACTTAAAGATGTGGCCCAAAGCCTGGCTGGTTCGACAAGTACAATCATTATTTCTGCCCCAGAGCTGAAGATCCCTCTGGAGTTAGAAAAATTAGTGGCCCATATCACTCTGGATCTTCCCAATGAGCAGGAACTGAAAGAAGTAGTGTTGAAAACAGTCTATGATTTTTCCCGTTCACCAAAAAACGCGGTAGCTATTGATAATCGCGATGAAATATTGAATAAAGTGGTGAATAATCTCAAAGGTCTCACTCTCTTTGAAGCGGAAAAAGCTTTAACCAAGGTTATCTTGGGGGAAGGGAAATTGTCGGAGGAGAATCTGGGACAGGTATTAAACGCTAAAAAGGCGATCGTCGAAAAAGATGGTTTAATGGAGTATCATATCCCGGGAGAAGACCTGACCGCGATCGGCGGCTTGAAAAACTTAAAAAGCTGGTTAGAGAAAAGAAAATGTATTTTTACCCGGACAAGTGAGGCGCTGGCATATGGGTTACAACCGCCCAAAGGCGTCTTGGTTATCGGCGTACAAGGATGCGGCAAGAGCCTTTTTGCCAAGACAGTGGCCAAGGAATTGGGCTTGCCTTTGCTTAAACTTGATCCAGGCGCTCTTTATAATAAATATATTGGAGAATCAGAAGCTAATTTGAGACGAGCCTTGAATTTAGCCGAGAACATTGCTCCGGCAGTCCTTTGGATCGATGAGATCGAGAAAGGCTTTTCCTACTCTGCAAACGGGGAAACTGACGCGGGTGTTTCCAATCGGATTATGGGAACGTTTCTTTCCTGGCTTCAGGATAAAAAGGAGACTGTTTTTGTGGTGGCCACGAGCAATGATATTTCCATGCTGCCGCCTGAATTGCTGAGAAAAGGCCGGTTTGACGAGCTATTTTTTGTAGATCTCCCGGAGGCAGCTGACCGGGCAGATATCTTTAAGATACATTTTAAAAAGAGAAAGTTCGATCCGGGCAAGTTTGATCTGGAACAATTGGTCAAAGCCACTGCTGGCTTTAGCGGCGCTGAAATTGAACAGTGCATTATTTCCGCTCTTTACGGCGCATTTAGCCAGAAGAAAGAACTTTCTACGGAGATCATCCTGGAAGAAATAAAAAATACCAAACCATTAAGTGTAACGATGAAAGAGAAAATAGCTTTTTTACGGGAATGGGCTCAGGAAAGGGCAGTGAAAGCCTAATGGAAAAAGTAACCACGACTTCATTGCTGGTGAAAAAACAAAGCTGTAAGAGAATAACCATGCTCACCTGCTACGATTATCCGACGGCCAAACTGCTGAACGAGGCTGGTATTGATATTTTATTGGTGGGTGACTCTCTGGCTATGGTAGTGCTGGGCTATGAGACGACTTTGCCGGTGACAATGGAAGAGATGCTGCACCATGTAAAGGCCGTTAAAAGGGGTAATAAGCATTCTTTGCTGGTAGCGGATATGCCGTATCTTTCCTACCAGATCAAACCTGCTGAAGCAGTGCGCAATGCCGGCCGATTCTTGAAAGAGGGCGGGGCTGAAGCAGTAAAGATCGAAGGTGGCCGGGAAATGATCAAAACTATCAAAGCCATGATCGATGCAGATATTCCGGTGATGGGTCATATTGGCTTAACCCCTCAGGCGGTGCATAAAATGGGTGGGTATAAAGTGCAGGGTCGGGAGAAAATGCAGGCCGAGAGATTAAAAGAAGATGCTTTGTTGTTGCAGGAAGCAGGAGTGTTTTGCCTCGTACTGGAGAGTGTCCCTTGGCAGCTGGCTAAGGATATAACAGAGAGCTTAAGCAGTCCTGTTATTAGCTGTGGTGCGGGAAAATATTGTGATGGACAAGTGCTGGTGACTTCCGATATGCTGGGGATATTCACGGATTTTACGCCGAAATTCGTAAAGAAGTATGCGGATGTAGGGGAAATAATGCTGCAAGCTTTCCGGCAATATAAAAAGGAAGTAGAATCCGGCAAATTCCCCGATAAAAAACACAGCTATTGAATTTGATCCCTGCTTGAAGATATAGTCAAGGCTATACGAAAGAAATAATTACCTGGCGCAAGGAGATCCCGCATGTCTACGAATAAAAAACTTTCCCGGCGGTACGAGCTCAAGGATGAAGTGAGCCGGGACATCTTGTACACCGATTACGCGGCACAAGACGTGAAAGAGAAGAAAGCCGTGTTGGTGAGCATCTTGAGCGCGGCGGCGCAGAATCGGTCGCCGGAGACGCTGTTGCGGTATCGGCAGGTGGCGGAGAAGCTCACCGGGCTGAAAGCGGCAGGCCTGCAGGAAGTGCTGGTGGCCGGGCAAGACGAAGAAGGCCG
>JACRDM010000039.1 GCA_016218565.1 Elusimicrobiota bacterium
AGGAATTTCAATCCTATACTTGATTACACGGATTTCCAAAAGATTACACCGATTACCAGCCTAGTCGCTGATAAAAATCTGTGTAATCTTCGTAATAATCGGTGTAATCAGTTAGCGGAACGAAGTGGAGCCTAACTTGATGATTTTATTGAAAAGAAATCCGGGAAAATAGCCCCCTATGGGGCTACCATATTTTTGATCACGGCTAAGGGCACAGTATCTACAATTTTCACTTTGCCGACCGCCAGTGGTAATACGAACCGGATATTCCCAGCCAGGACTTTTTTATCATGCTGCAGGAAGCGTAAAAAACTCGGCCAGGATAATTTAATTCCTTTGATTCTAATCGGCAAGCACGCTTTAGTTAACAGCTCTTTGAGTCTGGCTTCTAAACTGCTATCTGCTAGCTGCAAACTAATGGCTATCTTTACCGCTCCAACCATACCTATGGCCACGGCCTCCCCATGTTTGTACTTTTTATAATGGGTCAAGCCTTCCAGGGCATGACCTAGGGTATGGCCAAAATTAAGAATAGCCCGCAGGTTTTTCTCTCTTTCATCAAGAGCCACTACTTTAGCTTTAATTTCACAGCACCGGCTGATCACTTTCTGCAAAACAGTCTCATCAAGTTTTTTGACCTGTTCAATATTTTTTTCCAGGTAAGAAAATAAACAGGCATCATAGCTGACCCCGTATTTTATTACTTCCGCCAAACCGTTAGCAAACTCCTTAGCCGGCAAGGTCCGCAGTGTTTGCAAGTCAGCATACACCAGTCTGGGCTGGTAAAAAGCGCCCACCATATTTTTACCGTCGGGAAGGTTAACCCCAACTTTACCACCAACACTGGAATCCACCTGCGCTAACAGCGTAGTCGGCGCCTGCACCAGGTTAATACCTCGCATAAACGTAGCTGCGGCAAATCCAGCCAGGTCCCCGATCACTCCGCCGCCCAAAGCCACAATAGCGCTTTTCCGGTCAAAATTATTTTTTAGGCATTGGGCATATATTTTATTAGCTGATTCCTGCGATTTGTATCTTTCACCATCAGCAATAATAGTTTTGAATACACTAAAACCACTGGTTTTCAAGCTAGGCTCAAGTTTAGGCAAATAAAAACGGCCCACTCTGGGATTGGTCACAATCATGACTTTGCCGCCCAGATTAAGATCACGCATATGGTTGCCTATTTCTGACAGGTCAACCCCTACCAGGATTTTGTAACTTCTTTCTTTTAGATCAACCTTAACAATTTTCAACTTGTTAGTACTCCTTAAAACTTTGTGCCTTTGTGCCTATTATTTTTTACACTTTCCTCATCCTGCCATTATACCATGCTACTATTTTATCCACAACTTGATCTATAGTCAGGGAAGTCGTATCCACCTGGAGATCACATTCCTTATAGAATGACTCGCGATGAACCAATAGTTCTTTTATTTTTTTCAGCTGGTCAGATTCCTGGGCCAGTATTGGTCTGGTTTTGGCCTCACCCAGGCGGCGCAAAATCGCTTCAGGAGACGCAGCCAGATAAACTATTTTTCCGTTAGATCGCAAGGCCTGGACATTCTCAGTGCGCAGGACAGCTCCTCCGCCGGTAGCAATTACATAACGATCCAGCATGACCACGCCTCTGATGGCTTTTGTTTCCAGGTCCCGGAAAACATTCTCACCATGTTGCTTAAAAATGTCAGTAACGGATCGGCCGGCGGTTTTTTCGATAGTTTCATCCACGTCAATATACTTCATATCGAGTTTGGTTGCCAGCACTTTGCCGACCGCTGTTTTCCCGCTAGCCATAAAACCGATCAAAACAATGTTCATGTTGTCCTCTGGTTAAAGGCGATGATACGATTATAAGCTGATACTAGAAGTACTTACTTATCATCTTGTCATTGTGTCATCAGATCAGCGTATTTATTTCCTGCGTATTTGTTCCATATACCCTTGATAATTTCTCTTCATTTCCCGCAGGCTATCGCCGCCTAATTTCTCCTGCATAGCCCTGACCAATTCAAACGCGACTACATTTTCAGCAATGACTCCGGCCGCCGGTACTGCGCATACGTCTGAACGTTCTACCGTTGCTTTGGCTGCTTTCCCGGTCTTTAGATCAATGCTCTGCAGCGGCTTAATTAACGTAGCAATCGGCTTCATACTGGCACGCAAAATGATTGTTTCTCCATTACTTATACCACCCTCAATGCCGCCGGCATTATTGGTGCGACGCGCAAAACCTTTCCCTTTTACCAGAGATATCTCATCATGAACCTGGCTGCCGGGCAATTCCGCTACGTGTGTCCCTAACCCAATTTCCACTGCTTTTATCGCCTGGATACTCATCAAAGCTTGAGCCAGCCGGCCGTCTAATTTTATATCCCACTGGATATAGCTGCCTAATCCAACCGGGACGTTAATAGCCGCTATTTCAACTATGCCGCCTAAGGTGTCGCCAGCCTGTTTGGCCTGATCGATCAGTTTGATCATCCCGCCTTCTTCTTTTTTCGCCAAACAGCGTACCGGGGAATTTTCTATTATAGCCCATTCTTTAGCCGAAAGATCCCATCGGCTTGAATCCTTGATCTTACCTATCTGTATCGTCCGGCTGAAAATAGAGATATTAAACTCACGCAGTAGTTTCCGGCAAACAGCGCCCACTGCTACGCGAGCGGCGGTTTCCCTGGCGCTGGCACGTTCCAGTACGTTCCGAATATCCGAGAAATCATATTTTAAAGTTCCAGCCAGGTCAGCATGTCCAGGACGCGGAGCAGTCACCGGCGGTATTTTTTTATCCTTCCAGTTCTCCCAGTCACGATTCTCTATCAACAACCCGATCGGCGCGGCTATAGTATACTGATCGCGCACACCGGAATAAATTTTGACCTGATCTTTTTCTATCTGCATCCGTTGCCCGCGGCCATAACCAACCTGTCGCCGGCTCAACTCTATATTGATATCTTCCGCCTTGAGCTCAAGGCCGGCCGGAATACCTTCCAATATAGCCATCAACGCCTGGCCGTGTGATTCTCCGCTGGTTAAAAATCTAATCATAAATTACTACCTCTTTCCTTTTCTGGATTCCGGCTTAAAACATGCCGGAATGACACCCTCTATCTTTGACATTATCCTGTAATAGCTTTACGCATAACCGCTATTGGCGCTTTTTTTCCGGCCCATAGTTCAAAAGAAAGCGCTCCCTGGTTTACCAGCATACCCAAGCCATTAGCGCACTTTATTTTTTTCCGTTTAGCTTCCTTAAGTAAAGCAGTTTCGCAGTTATAAATAATATCATAGATAAATAATTTATTATGAAGCCATTTTGGATCTATCACACAGGGATCACTGATTTTCATGCCTATGGGAGTAGCATTAATGAGTATATCAACTTTTTTCACGGCTGGCTGTAACCCTGCCTGGTCAATTTGTACTACTTTATTTTTCGAGGTGATGGATCTCAAGTCAGCCGCCAGGGAAGCTCCTCTAGGGACTGAGACATCATAAAGAGAAAGAACTTTGATATTATTTTTCAATAAACTTACTCCAATGGAACGACCGGCGCCACCCGCTCCCAGTAACAACACTTTTTTCCCGGGAAGCTTCATCTTATTTTCTTCAGTTAGGCTTTTAATGAATCCTTTCCCATCGGTATTATCACCAACCAACCGGCCGCCACAATTAACAATAGTATTGACCGCCCCGCTAGCTTTAGCTTCCGGACTGAGATCATCCAGAAAAGGTATGACTTTTTCTTTATGCGGGATGGTTATATTGACACCGATCAGGTTCATGGCCCGGATGGCTTTTACTGCCGCGGCCAGGTCTTCTGGAGCCACTTTTACAGCTACATAAATATAATCCAGCCCTAGTGCTTTAAAAGCCGCATTATGCATCTGCGGCGATAAAGAATGCTCTATCGGGTATCCGAATATGCCGCAAATCTTGGTCTTTGCAGTAATCATGTTCTCCTCGAAATACAGTTGATAAGTTCATAAGTAAGGGCAAAACGTTTTTGTTTTTCACTTATCAACGTGTCAACTGTTTTAAGTGCCGCTGATCATTATTTCTTTGATCTTGATAGTTGGGCTGCCGACATTACCATAGAATTTCAGGTCGTCACCAACCCCTTCAATATTCTGGAGGAAATCAAGGATATTGCCGGCCATCGCTACGCCTTGCACGGGGAAAGTCAAGTCCCCATGTTCAATCCAGAGGCCGCTGACCCCGACGCTAAAATTCCCGGTAATCGGATCAGCAGTGTGCATACCCATTACTTCCATGACATATAGTCCCTGTTTGATGCTTTTTAAAAGCTCTTCCCTGGGCGTTGTTCCTTGTTCCAGATAAAAATTATTAACGCCAACACCCGGGGGTCCCATAAAAGAGCCACGGCTGGCATTGCCGGTGCTGACTGTTTTGTCCCTGGCGGCGGTATAACTGTCATACAGTATTTTTTCCAGAACTCCATTGCAGACTAGCTGGGTCCTTTGCGTAGGGAAGCCTTCATCATCATACGGACCAGAACCCAGGCCCCGGCGTAGCGTACCATCATCAATGATCTGTACCGAGCTGGCCGCGATTTTCGTGTTTAATTTTCCCATTAGAGGAGATTTCTTGCGCTGGATATTATCGGCGCTTACGCTGCCGGCGATCAGAGCCATAAATTCACAACCGACATAAGGGTCAAAAACCACGGGGATCTTCTGAGTAGGCACTGACTTGGCACCGAGCATTCTGATGGTCCTGAATACTGCCTTGTTGACCAGCTTTTCGAAATCCAGATCGCCGAAAAACCGCCTGGTTTGGCTCTCTCCGCCTACTTGCACCTTGGTATCCTGCTCAGCTTTCAATTCTAAAACCGCGGAGAATAACGTCTCCTGCCAGTGCACCTCAACGCCTTCAGTATTGATAATGGTCTGAGTAAATTCGCTGTCAGTGTAGGCCGCAGCCAGCACTTTACTGATCTGTTTATCAGCAGCCAGGGCTTCTTTCTCCAGGCGGCGCATCATGTGCAGCTTGTTCCCGGCATTTAATTGACGGATGGATTCATCATATATATTAAGCGCTTCAAAAGAAAAGTCAGCCGGACGGCCTGGAGAGAGCAAGTTGTATTCATCCTGGATATTATAATCAGCATTATTTACGGCAGAGGCGATCAATTGATCAGCCTCAACCTGTACCTCAGTGGTATATGACAAGCCCCATTTTTTATCTTTCAGAACCCTGATCCCTAGGCCTTGATCCTGGAACAAATTAAATTTTTCGCAGGTGCCTGCACTGACCTCAATACTTGTACCCTTACTTTGGGAAATAAATACTTCCCCGGCTAGTTTGTATTTATCCTTGATCTGCCTTATTAAATGTTTTCCTAATTCTAACACTTCAACCTCGTCTTATTAGACATAAAATTTTGATTATTAAGGCACAAAGTTAAAGAAAACAGAATGTTCAATATTAGGCACAGAGGCACAGAGTAAAAGATTAAAAATTTGTTTCGCTTTGTGCCTGTTCTCGTTTCAAAACCTTGTGCCTTTGTGCCTGTATTTATTTTGTATCCTTTGTGCCTGGTCATTCTCACTTTGAAGAAACGCTCATAAAAACAGCAATAAACGCCAGGACCAGGAAAAACACTCCTATTTTCCGGCGCTGTTTCATAATGTATTTATCATTGAATAGAAAACTGCGGCCCCAATCATTAATTTTAATGATCAAATCGGGACGGAATAAGTAGCCGATACTAAACATGAGCATAATCAAGCCTACCAGCAACTTTAGTGTTTTCATACTTTGCACTGCATCCTTTTAACCCTCAAGGGGATAGGTTCTTAGCTAGCTTGGACATTTTTTTCTTAGCGTATTCTGCTGCCTCAGGGAACTTATTACCGATAAATTGCCACATTTTAAACGCCCGGGCATAATCCCCATTTTTTTCATAGGTATTCGCCAATATCCGCACTAAAATCAAGGGACTGTCAGCCGGATCAATTATTTGCTCCAGGATAGAGAGCGCTTTTTTATAATCTTTAACTTTTTCATAACCCAGCGCGGCCAGGGCATAATTCATGCGCCAGTAATGGACACTGCCGGGATTATAATTCCACACTACCCCTTCCTGCAAAAGTCTGGCTGCTTCATCATAACGCTCCTGCACAAAACCAATGGCTGCGCTGCCGATATTATACCCAGGCATAAAATACGGATCCAGCCAGATGGCCCGGGCACAGAGAGGATATAATTTTTGGTATGCGGTATGATCAGAGTCATGAATATTTTCATGCTCGTGCCTGAGATGTTCTTCTTCAGTTTCTTTTTCCGCCGGACCGCCATAGTATTGCAACGTCTGGACCCATACAATATCTGCCGCTAATGAACGTAAACCGAAAAACAATCCACCCAGTTCCAGGTAAGGATTATCTTCCATATATTTCATGGTCGATAAAGGGGGAAAAGGATAAATATACCTGTTCTCTATAGTGGTCTGCAAAGCAAACAATACTGCTCCCAGAACAATGATACTTAGTATCCCCCAACCATACCCTTTCACTGTTAAAACTCCTTCTTGGCAAAAACCATAGCGCCGCTGATCAACACGATCGCGGCATACACTACTCCATAGGTCAATACCAGGGAGAGCACATCCAGCGGCATTCCTTCAGGAATATTTAATTTGTCTTTTAGATTAAGTATCTGAAAATTGGGTACCATATAATACAGCAGATAGAGCATGATCTTGGCCACAGGCGCACTCACCTTCTCGGCCATTATTTTCAATTCACTGGAAAAATGGCCGATGATCCAGACCAGAAAACTAAAAGCCATAGCTGTTATACTGGAAGTAAACACCAGGCTGGCGGTCAGAGCAACAGCCACGATAATGATCAACTTGAAAAAAATAGTTACGGCGCTCCAGATAAACATGGGGTCAACCAGCCAGTGAGTGGTCAGCTTGAGCAGCAGCATCAGCATACTTAGCATCATGATAATATTGAAACACAAAACTACCACTACCCCCAGATAGCGCCCGACAATATATTCCCAGCGCCGCAAAGGACGGGTCATGAGCAGATAGATCGTGCGATTCTCTATTTCCTGCAGGATCAGATTGACCGCGGCAAAAATACCAGTCATCAAGGTGAATATCTCGGTACAAGCCAGGCCGATATCAGTGATCACCCGCGCTTCAGTGGACGGCGACAGTGAAGAAAAAACCAGGGAGCTACCGATCATGATTAAAATAAACAATCCCAGGATAGAAAATATTTTGCTGCGGATATTTTCCATTATTGTATATTCGGCGATAGACAGGATTTTCATGAGACTGCCTCCGGCCCAGCCGGCATAACCGTATCTAAAAATATCTTTTCCAACTCCTCATCTTTGTTCTTTAACTGCCTCAAGTCAACTATTCTCACCAATTGGCCATCTTTAATAATACCTACGCGGTCACATACTTTTACTATTTCACTAATAATATGTGAACTCAGGAATATGGTTTTTTTTCTTTCTTTCAGACGCAAGAGCAGGGACCGCATCTCAGCGATCCCGACCGGATCGAGCCCGGTTATCAATTCGTCAAAGAACAGGATCTTCGGGTCATGGATCAGAGATTGGGCGATACCTACGCGTTGGAGCATGCCCTTAGAGAACTCAGACAATCTTTTGTGACGGTTTTTGGTTAGATTTACCAACTCCAGAACCTCGTCTATTTTTTTCTGCCGGACTTGTTCTGGGACTCCGCTCAATCGCCCATAAAAATCGATTATTTCCTGAGCGCTGAGATAACGGTAAAAGTAAGGAGCTTCCGGCAGGTAACCTACCAGGTTACTAGCTTGACGGTTCGGCACTTTATGATCGTAAACAAAAGCTTGGCCACTATCTGCAAATAGCAACCCGAGCAATAGCTTGATCGTAGTAGTTTTACCGGAACCGTTCAATCCCAGCAGGCCGAAGGTCTCGCCTTCTTCCACTTCCAAGTTCAATCCCTTAATGCCCAGGCTATAACGGGGCTTCAGAAAGTATCTTCTTTTATAGACTTTCGTCAGATTTTCTGTCTTCACTGCTAACATTACTGTTTTGCCTCCTAATAAGTTAGTCTCCACTTCGTTCCGCTAACTGATTACCCAGATTATTACTGAGATTACCCCGATTTAATCTGTGTAATCGTTATTAAAATCCGTGTAATCAAGTATAAGAAACCTTCAAATTCCTATACTATAAACCAAACATATTTCATCGCAATCAGGAAATTTGGGGCATTTGATACATTCATTCCATATTTTATGCGGTAATTCCGTCTTGTCTATCTCACTAAAACCATGCTTTTTGAAAAACTTTGGTTTATAAGTAAGGGCAAAAACCCTCTTGACACCCAACTCTTTGGCTTCTTTGAGACAGGCCTTGAGCAGCATACTGCCTAGCCCTTTACGATGATGGGATGCAACTACGGCAAATCCTTTTACTTCAGCCAGGTCTTCCCAGCTCACATGCAAAGCGCCGCCAGCCACGATCTTACCCTGGTCCTCAATGACAAAAAAATCCCTGATATTTTCGTAAAGCTCGTTCAGTGCCCGAGGCAGCATTTCTCCTCCGGCGGCAAAAGCATTGATGATATTTTGAATATCTTTAACATCTTTTATTTTCGCTTTGCGTAACTTCATTATGCCTCCTCTTCTAAGTACGCCAGTCAGAACGAAAAGCAGTCCAAGTATAGGATTGAAATTCCTATACTTGTACTTACTGTTTCACTATTTATATTCATATCCGGCTAACAAGGCTTTTTTGTTCACCTCTATCAGTTCTTTCTTTTTTTTAGCCAGGAGCACTTCTAAAGCCTGGCCAACTGATTCCTGACTGACAATTTTTCTAAGAGCCAGGTATTTTCCTAAAGCAACAATGTTGGCCACTGTGATTTGCCCGATTTTCTCAGCTATATCTGTGGCCGGCAGACGCACTACCTGGCCGCCGCCAATACTTGTTTCATCCTCGATCAAGGTAGAATTCAATACTAATAATCCGCCTTTTTTCAAGCGTGGCCCGAACCGGCCCAAAGAAGGCTTATTCAGAATGAGCAAACTGTCTGGATGGGTTATGACCGGACTGCCAATAGAAGTATCAGCAATAGTCACACTACAATGCGCGGTACCGCCGCGCACTTCTGCCCCATAGGAAGGGAAATAGGTGACAAATTTTCCCTCCATCATAGCCGCTTGGGATAGTAAAGTCCCGGTGAACATGATTCCCTGCCCGCCGAATCCCGCAATAATCAATTCTTCTCTCATACCGTCATACCTGTTTTATCTTTAATAACACCGAGCGGAAATTGAGTCATCATTTCTTTCCGTACGTACTCCAAAGACTCAGGCACAGACATTTTCCAGTTCGGCGGACATTGAGATAATATCTCTACCAGGGAATAGCCCTTTCCCGATAACTGTATCTCAAAAGCTTTTTTAATGGCTTTCTTAGCTTCCAGCACATGCTTGGCTGAGTCCACCGCGCCGCGAGCTAAATACGTGGTCCCTTCCAAAGTAACTAATAATTCGCTTACTTTTATGGGATAGCCGGCGATTTTAGCCTCCCGGCCAAACGGTGTAGTAGTAGTTTTCATGCCCAGCAAACTCGTTGGCGCCATCTGTCCGGTAGTCATACCATAAATAGCGTTATTGATGAAAATCACGGTAATATTTTCTCCCCGGTTAGCGGCATGAATAGTTTCGGCCATACCGATGGCTGCCAAATCGCCATCTCCCTGATAGGTGAATACTACCCGATCCGGTAAAACTCTTTTGATTCCGGTAGCTACTGCCGGCGGACGACCATGGGAAGCTTCGGTAACATCAAAATTCCAATAATCATAAGCAAATACCGCACAACCGACCGGAGCAATGCCGATAGTTTTCTCCCTAACCCCTAATTCATCAATAACTTCAGCGATTAGGCGATGAACAATCCCGTGCCCGCAGCCTGGACAATACTTATGGTTAACTGTAGTTAAGCTTTCTGGCTTACCAAATAATTTTTTCATATTTTCCCAATTTCCTTTATTACTTCTTCAGGAGTGACACAAGCGCCACCAGCCCGGCCATAAAAATAAACCGGAGTTTTCCCATTGACCGCCAGGTTTACATCTTCTACCATTTGTCCAGCGCTTAGCTCAATCACGAGGAAAGCCTTTACTTGCGGGACTAATTCCTGTATTATTTTTTCCGGGAATGGCCATACGGTAATAGGTCTTAATAAACCTACTTTGAGTCCTTTACGGTTGGCTTCCTGCACCGCAGTATAACAGACTCTCGCGCTAACGCCATAAGCCACGAGCATAATCTCAGCCTGCTCATTAATAAGTTGGTACCGTTGTTCTTTATTTTTGATCTCTATATATTTTTTCTGCAGGTGCCGGTTATGAGCTTCTAAAGCCCCTTCTTCCATTAATAAAGACCTTATTTTTCGCGGAGCTCGCCCCTTGCACCCATCGAGTATCCAGCTCTGGTCTCCTGACCTGGCAGCATTAATTTTCACCAGCTCCATCGGTTCCTGCATTTGCGCCAGGATCCCATCAGTCAAAATCAGCGCCGGAGTACGGTATTTCTCACTTAAACTAAAAGCCATTGAAGGCATTTCATACATCTCTTGTACTGATGCCGGCGTTAACACGATCACCTGATAATCGCCATGGCCGCCGCCCCTTACTGCTTGAAAGTAATCTGCCTGAGAACCAGAGATATTGCCTAATCCAGGACCACCCCGCTGTACATTCACTATCAGGCCAGGCAATTCACAGCCAGCCATATAGGATATTCCTTCCTGTTTCAGGCTGACGCCCGGTGACGAAGAAGAAGTCATAGCCCTGGCTCCGGCAACACTGGCACCAAATACCATATTGATCGCCGCCAACTCACTCTCTGCCTGGATAAAAACCCGCCGCTCTTCCAGCATGCGCCGGGACATATATTCGGTCAACTCGTTCTGTGGAGTAATGGGATAGCCAAAATAAGCGCCACCGCCGGCTTGTATGGCGCCTTCCCCCAATGCTGCACTGCCTTTCATCAGTTGTTTCACTTTTCTTCCTTATGATTTTTTTGCAGATTGCTCCTGGCATAACTTAGCCAGAATAGAGTGATAATCAGAGCTCCGCAATGCTTTATAAACTTGCTGATCAACAAATTATCGGTGGCGGTAATCAGCATACCCTCCAGTGCATCATTTTCTCCTCACTAAGTTCATTTCCAAATCTCGATCGCCACCTCAGGACAAACCTGAAAACACAAGCCACAAGCATTACAATTGTCGGGGTCAATTATTTCAACATAATGGAAACCCTTTTTATTCATTTTCTGGCTCAAGCGAATGTTCTTCTTCGAGCAGGCTAATATGCACAATTCACAACCCTTGCATTTGCTTTGAGCAATGATGATTTTAGGCACAGGTTCTCCCTTAAAGGCAGTCGCTGGTTACTATGAATGTAGTTTATCAACTAGCGACTAGAAACTAGCAACTAGAAACTGCCTTTATATTATAGCGGTTTTGGGGGTGGGTGTCAAACTATTTTACCTCTCCTGTTACCTCTCCTGTCATCTAAGGAAGCAGTCAAATGACTGACCAGTTTCAATCCCAATAAATAACAGCAGGCAGGCACGCTCCCGTGAAGGGAGTGACGAAATTGGCAAGAAAGAGAATATACCGGGAATAAAGCTTCAATGGGAACTTATCTTTCAAGAATATTTTATTTTTTTCTAAACAATATATTTTTCATTTTATCAACCGGTTAAACCTACGCCGCTGCATCTTCTTTTCACACGCCACTGTCGCAGACGGTCAGCGCCGGCCTCCATGGCTCAAACTTGTTGCTCCCCTGGTAGCGCGCCCCTCTAGCAACCAAAATTTGGATGCAATAGCGCGTATTTCCTAACGAGGCTTTCTTTTTGTGACCGTTTTAGTTTCTTTATCGTGTATTCAGCTTGTAAAGCAGCTTTTAAATCTTTATATCTTTTTACATAAGCTAATTGTCCCGGTTTTCTCCCTCTGAGATATTTGGCGCCTTGGCCGGCATTGTGCAGTTTCAGCCGGTGTTCCAGATTTATGGTATAGCCGGTATATAACGTATCATCAGCGCATTTTAGCATGTAAACAAAAAAATGATCTTTTTTTTTATAGCTTTCTTCATTATATTATGCTCCTTATTTACCTCAAGGTCGATTATTCATTTCTTCGCAGCAGAACAGGCAAACTCTATTTTTGCCCAATCTCTTGGCTTGATAGAGGGCCGCGTCGGCGCGCCTGATCAATTCGTCTTTATCATTGGTGTCTTCGCCGAAAGTGGCTAAACCAATGCTGACCCTGATCTTAGCTATGATCTTGCCGGCGATAATAAAATCGCGCTGGGAAATCACGTCGCTGAGTCTGGTAGCCAGCAACAGCGCACCCGGTCTATTGGTATGAGGAGCAATAATGGCGAATTCATCTCCGCCGTAACGGGCCGCGAAATCGGTTATTCTGGTTTTGACGTTTAAGATATCGGCCAGCTCTTTCAGTATCTCGTCTCCGGCGGGATGACCGTAGCAGTCGTTGAAATGCTTGAAGTTGTCAACGTCAATCATCAACAGAGAAAAAAATTGCAGGTAACGGCTGGATCGGCCTATTTCCTGACGCAAAAGCTCGTCAAAATACCGCCGGTTATAAATTTTGGTAAGACCATCTAGGAGCGCCAGTTCCTGGAATATTTTTTTCTCTTTTACTTCTTCCAGCAATTTTTGCCTTTCCAACGCGTGCTGGATTACCATCATTAATTCGTCCGGGTTAAAAGGATTGGTGATGTAATCATAGGCCCCGGCTTTCATTGCTTCCACTGCCAACGGTACAGACTGATACGTGGCGACCACTATTACCGGGATATCTGATTTTAATTCTTTCAACTTGCGCACGACCTCGATACCTTTTATCTCCGGGGTGTCGATACCGGTTACGATAACGCTGTAAATCCGATCCCTGATCAGCTCCAGACCGTTTTGTAACGATGGAACGACATCCAGAGCGTAAGCCGGTGATAATAGCGCCGCCAAAGTTTCCCGGATGTTTTGTTCGCATTCAATAATCAAAATCTTGTCATTCTTAACCGGGTCTGTCATCTTCGCCTCTTTTCATTGATTTTACTTAAGTTGTAGCAGATTGACTTTTACCAATAATTATCTGGCTTCACCAGTTCTTGGAGATAGCCTCTGATAATAGGGTGAGATAAGTAACAGGCTGGATCCTGTATTTATGAAAGACTTCCAGGATGAACTTCTCTTCCGCGGTTTGCTGATAGAATATCTTTTCCTGTAATTCGGACTGGCTCTTTATGGACGGATATTTTGCGTTGGCTTCACTCATGGCCCGATCCTTGGCGTCAATGATACTGTCATATATATCCCGGCGCCGGGATTCGTCTTTAACTAACTGGGGAGTGATATTTGACCCGCGGCACAGGGATTTACGAACGAATCTGGTTTCTCCGGAGAAAGTAAGAATGTTATACCAACCTTTTTGCTGGCCGTTATATTTAAAGATATCTCCCTTCAGGGCGATCAGGAGCGCCGGAGCTCCGAGATCTGGCACTGCTTTGATTTCCGCGTAAGAAGTCTTAATAATGATATAAGCATATTCGGACTGGTCTTCCCTTTCCTCTTCAGCCTTGGCTTTTTGCTCTGCTTCTGTCCGGGCTTTAGCAGTTGTTTCCTTTCTGGCTTGTTCTTCCCGGAATAGTTTTTCTTCCGGGGCCTTAGCTTTTTGTGCTGCTTCTAGCCTGGCTTTTTCAGCGACAGCTTTTGGCGCGGTTTCCTGGCGCTGCGCCAGTTCCACTATGGCGTGGAATTCCTTAGCTTTTAATTCTGCCTGCTGGCGCGCTTTCAATTCTTCCGCTTCTCGTGTTAAACGCTCTTGCTCCTGTACTTTCTGCCAGGCCGCCAGTTCTTTCATGGTCATAGATTTCGCTGCTGTCGTATCCACGAATCCCGTCGCTAAGACGGCCCCGGAAGGAACTTTGATCTCATACCAGCTATCACGGACCCATTGTAGTTTAAAGCTTTCATTCTTTTCAGCTACATATAATACGCTGGCCAGAATATTGGGAGCCGTGCGCACGGCTGCGTTATTATCAGCCATAACGATATATTTATCTTTGACATAGGCTTCCATCTTAGCTTTAGCCTCAGCCTCTATCTTGGCCTGGGCTTTGGCTGATTCCCTGGCTTTGCGTTCTGCCTCGGCCCGAGCTTTTTGTTCAGCTTCTTGCCGCGCCTTCAAGGCTTCTTCTTTTTTGGCTTTTTCTTCGGCCTCAAGTTTAGCTTTCAGGATAGCCGCTTCCTGAGCTTTGAGCTCTGCTTCTTGTTTCGCTTTCTGTTCTCCCTTCAGCCTGGCTTGGTGTTCTGCTTGCTGGCACGACTGGGCTGCGGCTTCCTGCCGCCGCTTCTCTTCACGGGCTTGCCGGTCTGATTCAAGCTTAGCAATGAGTGCCGCTTCTTTTCTGGCTTTTTCTTCGGCCGCTGACTTTTCTTTAAGGGCCGCTGCTTCTTTAGCTTGCAGTTCAGTTTCTAACTTTACTTTTGCCTCAGTTTCGCGGAGCGTGTCCAGCTCTTTTTCAGTCACTAATTTAGCTGTGGCGGCAGTCAGATACGCGGTCCGGCCATTATCGGTAATAACCCGGAACCATTCCTCATTTTCGATCCAGCTGACCTTAAATGATTCGCCGGCGGTGGCCCGCGCGATATTCTTAGCTTTAATACTGGCTGCTGTTTTTAGATCGGCAGTCGCGCCAGTGACCAGGACATATTTATCAGCTACATAAGCTTCCATCTTAGCTTTAGACTCATTCTCCAGGCGAGCCTTAATTTCGGCTGTTTGCCGCGCTTTGACCTCAGATTCTTGACGTTCTTTCAGTTCCGTCGCGGCGCGAAGTTCTTTAGCTTTTCGTTCCGCTTCAAGCTTAGCTTGTCGTTCAATTTCGCGCCGGGTTTTCTCGGCCGCTTCCTTTTTAAATTTTTCTTCTCTGATCATTTGTTCTTCTTCTATTTTAGCTTTCCACTCGGCTGCTCGCGCCGCTTTGGTTTCCGCTTCTTTCCTGGCTTTTTCTTCGGCCGCGAGCTTAGCTTGCAATTCTGCTTCCGCTTTGGCCTGTTGTTCCGCCAAACGGAAAATATTTAATTCCTGTTCGCTCATGACCCTAGCGACAGTTACCGCGATAAACGCTGTCCCGGCTGAAGTTTGGATTTGATACCAATCCCGGTCAGCGCGTGATAATAATTTAAATGATTCATTGCTATCCCTGGTCTGGCCGAGCAGGTTAGCAGTCCTATTAGGTACGGTTCTTAAACTAATGTTCTTATCTGGCACCAGAATATATTTGTCTTTAAGCCAAGCTGTTTCTTTGGCCCTGGCTTCTTCTATCTGCTTAACCTGTTCTTCGGCCGCTTTACGCGCTGTTTCCAGTTTGGCCTGTAACTCAGCTTGCCGACGGGATTTTGCCTCTGTTTCTTTTTTTAGTGTTTCCAGCCTGCTTTGTTCCTGCTGCTGCCGCAGTACGGTTAATTCCTGTTCGCTCAGCAGTTTTACCACGACTGCATTGACGAACCCGGTTCCGGTCAAAAATACAATTTTATACCATTCATTATTCTTGCTTCTGGACAAAAGTTTATATTCCTGGTCAGGGACTGCTTTGGATATTATACCCGCATTTTTAGTGGGAGCTTCGCGGATATTAGTATTAGGATTAATAATGAGAACGTATTTGTCTTTAAGCCATTCCTGTTCACGGGCCCGCGCTTCAGCCTCATTCTTAGCTTTTTGTTCTGCGGCCTGGCGCTTCGCTAGTTCCGTCGCGGCGCGGAGCTCTTTGGCTTTACGCTCCGCTTCTTGTTTTTCGAGCCGCTGCCGGCGTTCGGCTTCCTCACGGACTTTTTGTTCAGCTTCGATTTTGGCTTTGCGTTTTGCTTCTAGGCGGGCTTTTTTCTCAATGGCTTGCGATTGGGCAAAGCGGTACACTTCAAGCTCTTGTTTGGTGAGTAATTTTGCCAGGGTTGAAATAATGTAACCGTCCAGCACTTGCGTGCCGGAAGTGACGCTCACTTGATACCACTGGTTATTTTGGCGATCCTTATTGATCCAGGTAACCTTAAAAGACTCATCAGTTTTCGCCTTAGTGATTAGCGCCGTGTTTTTGTCCGGCGCAGTTCTGATATTAGTATTATCAATAATGATTAAGATATATTTATCTTCAACATAAGCCGCAGTTTTGGCAGCCGCCGCGATTTTTAACTTAGCCTGTAATTCTGCGGCGGCTTGCTTTTCCTTTTCTTGTTGCTGGCGCATTGCCGCCAATTCTTGCTCAGCCACCACTTTTACGATGTTGGCATTAACAAACGCGGTCCCCGAAGACACATTGATTTCATACCAATCTTTAGTACGGGCGGCCAGTTTATAGTTTTCAGAAACATTGGTTTTAGCAATAATGGCTGCCTTTTTGCTGGCGGCCTGGCGGAGATTGGTATTATTGATCGTGATCAAGACATATTTATCTTTCAGCCATTCTATTTCTTTAGCTTTAAGCTCTGCTTCCTGGCGCTTCGCTAGTTCCGTCGCTTCGCGGACTTCTCCAGCTTTCAGCTCTGCTGCTTCCTTAGCCCTGCGCTCTGAGTCTCCCTTGATCTTTTTTTCGTTCTCCAGTCTGGCTTCTAGTTCAGCTTCCTGACGGGTCCTCAGTTCCTCTGCCGCGCGGAGTTCCCTAGCTTTGCGTTCTACCTCTTTTTTGGCTTTTTCTTCCACCGCCAGGCGTTCGGCATCTTTGCGCTTTGCCAGCGCTTCGGCCTCACGTTGTTTGCGCAGAATAGATTCGCGTTCCCTCCTGATCCTGGATTCAACTTCACCTTCAGTTAAAATATCCACCAGGCTTATACTTACAAAGGCGTTCTGGTCAGGCGGTAAGAATATCTCATACCACTCTATCCCTCTATCTAAAAGTTTAAAAAGATCACCTTTATTGGCTTTGGCCAATATCTTGGCGTTTTTTGCCGGTTCCAAGCGCAGATTGGCGTTACTGGTTATTACTACTACATATTTATCTTTGCACCAGAGTTCCTCTTTGGCTTTAGCTTCTGCTTTCTGACGCTGCGCCAGTTCCGTCACGGCGCGGAGCAGGTTAGCCTTTTCTGCGGTCGCCTCTTTTTCTATATCGCGAATTACTTCCAGTTCTTTTTCCGAGACAATATCTGCCAGGTTAGCGGCAATAAAAGCAACACCGGAAGAAAGTCTGACCTCATACCATTCTTTGAACCGGGAAACAAGCTTAAAAGATTCCCCAATTTTTGTTTTTGCGATGATCACCGCTGTTTTACCGGGAGACTTGCGTAAATTTATATTTTTTGCGGTGGCCATAACATATTTATCTTTGAGCCATTCTTGTTCCTGGGCGAGCTTCGACTTACGCTCAGCTTCCTTCTGGGCCTGTTCTTGGGCCTCCTGAGCCTGCCGCAGGACTTCTTTGCTGGCTTTCAATTCAGCTGCTTCTTTTATCCGCTGCTCAGCGTCTTCCTTCGTTTTCCTTTCATTCTCTAATCTAGCTTTCGCTCTCGCTTCATGCTGGGCTTTGGCTTCAGCTTCCTGTTGCCGTTGCGCTGCCAATTCACTTTCAGTCAATATCTTTCCGAGGTTAGCATTCAAGAAGGCGGTACCGGAAGAAAAATCGATCTCATACCATTCTTTACCGCGGGAAATGAGCTTGTAAGAATCGCCAATATTTACGGTGGCGATTATCTTAGCTTTAATATTCGGTTTATTCTGCAAAATCGCTTTTTTGACCTTAACCAGCACGTACTTATCTTTGAGCCATTCTTGTTCCTGGGCACGCGCCTGTGCTTCTTTACTGGCTTTCAATTCAGCTGCTTCTTTGGCCCGTTGCGTCGCGTCTTCCTTCGTCTTTTTTTCATTTTCTAACCTGGCTTTTTCCGCTGCTTCCTTCAGGGCTTTAGCCTCTGCTTCCTTTTTGGCTTTTTGTTCCGCTGCCAGCCGCGCCTTTTCAGCGGAGGCATTTTTAGCTTTTTGCGCTGTTTCCTGACGTTCTTTCAGTTCTGTCGCGGCGCGTAATTGACGCTCTTTTAATTCAGCGGCGGCCCGGAGCTGCTTGGTTTCCTGCCGCTTTTCAGGGCCAGCTAGCACCTCAGCTTCAGTAATGATTTCTGTTAAATTAGCGGCCAGGAATGCGTTCTGGTCAGGCGGCAGGAATATCTCATACCAATCTTTATTACGCGCCAACAACTTAAACGTAGCGCCGGTATTGACCCTGGCTATGATGTTGCTCTTTTTATCTGCAACCTTCCGCAGGTTGACATGGCTGGCAGTTACCAGGACATATTTATCTTTCAGCCAGGCTTCTTCATCATTTCGCGCTGGCTTGATTTGTCTGGTATTTTTTATTTCTTCAGTCGGCTTTTTTAGGGTGGCGGTTTTTTCTTTCAGCGGTACAGGCTCCGGGGCCCGCCCGGGTTTCTGGGATCCAGTTTCTGCGGCGTTCACCAGACAGGCTGATTTATCACTAATAAAGGCAGTTCCTGAGGAGGTCAAAACTTCATACCAGCCTTTGTACACCCAGACCAGTTTAAATTCCGTCCCTGGTGTGGCAAGGCTGATCACTTTAGCCGTATCACTGGCCTTGGTCCGCAGCCTGGCTTCCTTATTGATCACAGAAACATATTTTAGTTTAATTTCTTTCGCTGCTTTAGATGCTTCGGCGATGGCTGCGGGCAAATCAGCTTCTTTGACTATTTTGACCACTTTAGTTAGAACGTAGGCCTGCTGGCCTTCTTTTAACATAACCAGGCTCCAATTATCTTCCTGGGAAATCAATTTATAATTATTGCCCGGTTTGGCCGCGACCATGATCTTGGCGGTTAGGTTCGGTTCTTGCCGCAGGATAACATCATTCTTTATGACTACGGCGTACAATGCAGATACAGGTTGAGGTTGAGGAGCAACTACAGGTTCAGGTTTGGGTGGTGGGACGGCTTTAGAAACAGAGACTGTTTTCCACTGTTCCTTAAGTTTTGATAATTCAGCAGCCGTTATTATTTTGGCTATACCTGTTGGGATATAGCATTTTTTACCAGTGGGTAGAGCCGCTTCATACCAGTCTGAAGAAGCTTTTTTGATTAATCTGAAAGCATTATTAATTTTGGTCCGGGCTAAGATCTGGCTGGTATCAGTGGGAGAGGTTCTAATGTAGGAGCCAGCGCTGACGATCAATACAAAGTCCTCCGCTGTTTCCCGTTTAAGCAGAATTGGTTTAACGGTCCGGGTTACTATTTTTTGGGTTTTGGCCGCTGACCTGATCCGGGCATATTTCTTGGCCAGATATCCTTCCTGACCTGGAGAAAGCTCTAGGAGATACCACCCTGGCAGTTCATGGAGCACCTTAAAGATCTCGCCCTTGAAAGCAACAGCGATAATACCTGCGTTATCAGTTGGTTGTGATTTGATCTCGGCTTTTTTGATTTCAACAATAATATTACTAAAGGTGGCCTTTTCAGATTTGGGTTGGGCTGACCAGAGATTTGCCGCCGCTATAGCGGCTAGACTCAATAAGAGGCTAATATAGATAATTTTAGTGATACAGGTTTTCATTTGTCTCATAATTGTCCCGGTAATGCCTAAACAATTTATTTTACACAATTTTCCGTTTTAAGTCAATAAAAAACAAAAAACCCGCCACTACGATCATTGGCGGGTTAAGGGTAAGCATTCCGCGGAAAATTATCCTTCCCTTTTCTTAAGTTCTTTGTCTAGATACAAGAGCGAGCCTGTGGCTTTTTCTCCAAGGAGTTGCAACTTTTCCAGGATCTCCCTGGCGCTGGCCTCTTCTTCCACTTGTTCGTTAATGAACCACTGCAGTAAGACTTGGGCTGGGTAGTCATTTTCTTTAAGGGCGGTTTCATACAGTTTATTGATCAGTCCGGTGACTTTCTTTTCATGTTCATAGGTCTGTTCAAAAATATCCAGCATGTTCTGGAAATGCACCGGCGGCTGTTTGAGCGGAGCCAGTTCCACTTTCCCGCCGCGATCCAGCAGGTAGTCATACAGCTTCATAGCATGTTTGGTTTCTTCACCTGATTGCACTTTAAGCCAGTGCGCGAAACCCTTAAGGTTGGCGTTTACAGCGAACGCGCTCATAGATAAATAGAGATAGGAAGAATATATTTCCGCGTTGATCTGAAAGTTTATGGCATCTTGCATCTTCTTGCTGATCATAAAACCCCTCCTGAAGATTATTGTTTCTATTAAATCTAAGTATCGGAATTTCAATCCTATACTTGATTACACAGATTACCCAGATTTAATCAAGAGCTTGTAATCAGCGTAATCATTTAGAAATCTGTGCCTGTCCCTGCGTCTTTGATCCCGATAATTCGGGATCAGCAGGGGATAATCAGTTAGCGGAACGAAGTGGAGCCTAACTTGATTTATATAATTATTGGCCTGAAAAGTCAAGCTAATTCAAGACCTTATCTAGCTCGCTCCAGTAGTGCAGATATCCGGTAATGATATTATAAGCGATTATGCCGGCAACGATCAGGTAAGCGAGTACCGGCAGCAGCCGCATCAGGATCTGCAAAGTGCGCTGGTTCGCTTCGGCTAGGTATTCCGCGGCTTTCCGCAGCATACCGTCGATGTTTCCGCTGGCTTCTCCGGCGCTGACCATAGCTATTAATTCTTCTGAAAATATTCCCGCGGCCTGGAACGCCTGGGTTACCGAGCGGCCTTGCTCGAGGACTCCCCTAGCTGACAGGAGCCGAGTTTGCAAAAATTCATTATCAGTAAGGTCCGCTGCTATCTGCCAGCTCTCTATCGTATTCAGTCCTGATTGGTATAAGGCGGCAAAGCCGCGGCTGAATTTATAAAGGCTCAAGTTATTAAACAGTTTGCCGATGACCGGTGGCCAAAGCTTGATCCGGTCATATAACGGCTTAAATTTAGTTTTGCCGATATAATATATGAAATATATAATTGTCCCGCTGCCGTATAAGAATAAAAATTTGGTGAACACCTGGGTGAAATACGCCATTGGGCCGCTGGTAAAAAAAACGGCCGCCGGGGTAATAATGATAAAGAAATGCAGCAGTACTAGCGGGTAGGCCAGCCCTACTATCAGGCGGCTGATACTTTTGTGCATGTCTTCCAGGTAATCAGCTATAACCTGGGCATTTTCCGGCAAATGTCCGCTGACTTCCCCGCTTTTAACCAAAGCTACCGGAAATTTGCCGAAATACGATTCATATTTTTGAAAAACCAAGGAAAGTTGCCGACCCTGTTGGGCGGCGACTTTGAATTCATTGATGATGACAGGCAGAGTAGGTCCGAGTGACTGGCGTTGCAGGTGTTCCAAGGTAGGAAGTAATCCTAGGCCGCTTTTTGAGAGCGAGGCGAATTGCTGAAAAAATAATATTTTCTTTTTTAGCGTAAAAATATGCACTCAGCTCTTCCTTTATCTGTAATTCACACATTGTAAAGGCACAGGAAAATCAAGATTACGCAGATACTGTATCACGGTTTGCAGCTCATCCTTCTTGGCGCTGCTCACTCTCAGTTTATCGCCTTCTAGCTGGACCTGGACCTTCACGTTGAGTTTCTTGATTAATTGCGTCAGTTCTTTGGATTTTTCTTTTTCCAATCCTACGGTGATATTGGCCAATTGCCTGATGGTCCCGCCCAAAGCAGTCTCTTCCGCTTTATAGACTAAAGCCCGCGGGGAAATTTTACGGGAAGTAAACCGGGCAGACAGGATGTCTTTAAGAGCGCGAAGTTTGTAGGCGTCATCAGCCGTCAAGGTAATGGTTTTTTCACCCTGGTTGAAATCTATCCCTGATTTTGAGTTCTTGAAGTCATAGCGCTGGGAAATTTCCTTAAGCGCCTGGTTGACGGCATTATCCACTTCCTGCAGGTCCACTTGCGAAACTATATCAAAGGAAAAAGTTGAGGCCACGGTATCTCCTGTCTTAACTAAGTTTATTTTTAACTACCTCAGCTACTTGTTTGGCCAGCTTAGCGGCCAGGTTCTGGGTAGTGGCTTCCACCATCACCCGGCAGAGCATCTGCGTGCCGGAATAACGCACCAGGATACGTCCCTGGTCATTCAGTTTGTTTTTTGTTTCCCTGACCGCGTGCATGATCTCTGATTCGGCGCTCAACTCCGGTTTGGACTTTACCGGCACGTTGATCGTGTTTTGCGGATATATTTTCATTAATTGGCAAACTTGCGAGAACGGCTTATTTTCTTTCTTCAGGCTGGCCAGCAATTGCAGAGCCGAGATCAAGCCATCGCCGGTATTATGATAATCTAGGAAAATGATATGGCCGGAATCTTCCCCGCCGATGACGGCCCCGTTTTTGAGCATTTCTTCCAGTACGTAACGGTCGCCTACATTGGTCGTAACATGTCCAATATTGACTTGTTTGCAGAACATGGTCAGTCCCAGGTTGCTCATCACCGTGCTGACCAGGATATCATTTTTTAACCGGCCCTCTTTTTTCAGGGTATGGGCGCAGATGGCTAACATGCGGTCCCCGGTGATGATCTCGCCCTTTTCATCAGCCGCTAGGCAGCGGTCGCCATCGCCGTCAAAGGCCAGGCCAACATCAGCTTTTTCCTTGACCACTTCCCGCGCCATGATCTCCGGATGCAGGGCGCCGCAGTTGGCATTGATATTTTTGCCATCTGGATTCGCGTTCATAACGATCACCTTGGCACCTAGTTCTTCGAAAATGCACGGGGCTATTTTATACGTAGCGCCATTACCGCAATCAATGACTATTTTTAAACCTTCCAAATTTAATTCAGTAGGAAATGTTTTTTTGAGAAAAGTGATATACCGGCCGCGGGCATCGTCGATGCGGAAGGCCTTGCCCACTTCTTCTGCCGTCGGACGCAGGGCATCGATACTTTTGGAGAAGATCATTTCCTCAATCTGGTTTTCCACATCATCCGGGAGTTTATACCCATCACGGTTGAAGATCTTAACGCCGTTATCCTGGAACGGGTTATGGCTGGCAGAAATTACTAGGCCGGCATCAGCCTTAAGATCAGTGGTTAAGAATGAAATAGCCGGTGTAGGCATGGGGCCGACCAGGAGCGCATCTACGCCCATGGAGCAAATGCCTGCCACCAGAGCGTTTTCGATCATGTAGCCGGAAAGCCGGGTATCCTTGCCGATGACAATCCGGTGCCTGTATTTGTGATGTTTGCAGTAATGCGCTACGGCCCGTCCGATCTGCATGGTGATCTCCGCGGTCATTGGATAGACATTGGCCACTCCTCTTACTCCGTCGGTACCAAATAGCTTGCCCATTCTTCCTCCATTTAAATACGCTTATACCGATTAAAACCTATTCAATATACCATAAAATTATCTGCTATTCAACAGATATCTGCTTGTCCCAAGTTCGCCACCAAGGAGCTGCCTCCATTACCTGCCTTCAACCTGGAGTACCTTAGTCAGCCTTTTAAGCGCTATCAACACTAAATAAAGGCCCAGGCTTAGGCTAAATATTATAACCCATAACCAGTCCGTGACCAGTTTTCCATAAGTGACATAATCACCGGCCAACTCCATGAACGTAAACGAGACGATAATAGCGAAAAAAGAAGACATCTCCCGGCGGACTACAGTCAGCCAGGAAAAAGGCACTCCTGGTTTCTGCCAATTTTTCAGGCGCGGCAGGAAGGCCGGAGTGCGCGCGGCCCACTGCACAAAAGTATCTCCGAATTTCTGGCGCAAGAACTCTTCCTCGGCAAAAATGATCCTTTCATAATACACCCAGAAGATCAGCGCCACTACCATACTGAACCACCAGTGACGCAGTAATAAAGAAACTCCGAACCAGATAATGAAGTTTCCCAGATACAGGGGATTCCTGACCAGGGAATACATCCCTTTGGTATTCAATACGTCTGCCACTTGTTCCTTGGTTTCCCGTACTGAGGTACCACCAGACACATAACCGGCAACTATCATCCTGAGCCCCAAGCCGCTAAAGGAAATTAGTAAGCAGCCTATTTCCCAAGCGCGGTCCCCCGCCTGGCCCATAGCGTTATAGCGCGAATCTTTTAGCGCCAGCAGGATCAACAAAATCATGAATAATGGCAAATAACTTCTCCATTTAAACAGCCAGTGACCGGTTTTTTCCATCTCTTCTCGAAGTGCCAACTAATCCTCCCTTTTTTGTGTCCAACGGGCGGCTTTTTGTACCGCCCTATGGTGCCCACCGTAAACTGCGTCGCACCGCTTCTTGCCATTTCCGATAATATTCAGCCGCGATTTTTTCATCAAGCTGCGGGGTAAACAACCAGTCTTTAATGACTATTTTCTTAAATTCTTCCTGGCTCCAAAATTTAGCGCTGAGGCCGCTCACTCCCGCGGCGCCCAGCGCAGTAGTTTCATTTAGTGCCGTACGTTCTAAAGTAATTCTAGCGATATCAGCCTGAAACTGCAAGAGAAAATTATTCGCGGCCGCGCCGCCGTCCACCCGCAATACAGCCAGCTTCTGCTTCATCGTTAGCTGCATTTCATCTACCACTTCCCGTACCTGGTAAGCCATGGCTTCCAAAGCAGCCCTGGCAATATTGGCCCTGGTTGTCTTCCTGGTCAAACCAATGATAATTCCGCGCGCCTGCGGATCCCAGTAGGGGGCTCCCAATCCCTGCAAAGCAGGAACAAAATATACTCCTTCATTATTTTCGAGCGCGGCCGCCATTTGTTCGCTGTCGCTAGCTTTTTCGATGATCTGCAACCCGTCCCTCAGCCACTGCAGCGAGGCTCCGCCTATAAAAATACTGCCTTCCAAAGCATAATTAACTTCCCCACCTATTTTCCAGGCGACTGTTGTAACCAAGCGTTCTGACCGGCAAAGTTCATTCAGGGTATTGGCCATGGCGAAAATCCCTGTGCCATAGGTAACTTTGGCCCGGTCTTTATCCCAGCCGCATTGGGCCAGCAGAGCCGCTTGCTGATCACCTAAAATTCCGGTGATGGGAATCTCCCGGCCGATAAATTTCTTGTCCAGTAATCCAAAAACAGCATCCGAATCTTTTACTTCAGGCAATATTTCTGCCGGGATATTAAAGATGCGCAATAACTCCTGATCAAAATGCATTTCATTTATGTTATACAACAGGGTTCGAGAGGCATTACTGGGATCTGTGGCGTGTACTCTCCCGCCAGTCAGATGCCATAAGAGCCACGTATCAGGCGTGCCAAAAATAATGTCTCCTTTTTTGATCTTCTCTGGCAATCCCGGTATCTGGTCCATCAGCCAGGTTATTTTGGTGGCGGAAAAATACGGATCTAAAAATAACCCGGTTCTTTTGGTGATCAGAGCCCGCTGGCTGGCTAATTGTTGACATATTTTTTCAGTGCGACGGTCCTGCCAGACAATAGCATTATGCACTGGTTGTCCGGTTTTCTTATCCCAGAGGAGCGAAGTCTCCCGCTGGTTGGTAATACCGATAGCTTCTATCTTCTCTGCTCCGATGACAGCAACGACATCCTGCAGGGCTTTTAAAGAAGTTTCCAGAATTGCCTGTGGGTCATGTTCTACCCAGCCTGGTTGCGGAAAAATTTGCGGAAATTCATAATATGATCTGGCCCTTACCGCGCCTTCCCGGGAAAAAGCCATTACCCGGTTGCCGGTTGTGCCTAAATCAAACGCTAAAATTACTTTAGATTTCATCATCCTGCCTTATAGACCAGTAAGAACGAAATGCAGTCAGAACGAGAAACGGTTGCCAGTAAATACGAGAATCAGTAAGAGCTAATCTTTCAACTGCTTTTAGTTTTGACCGCTCTTCGTTCTTACTCGTTAACTCCACCAGGGAAATCCTTGGCATATTTGGCGATCCACTCCTGTGCAGCTTCGCGACCATCCAGGAGCCGCCCCTCGCGCTCAGCTATTTCCTTCTTATAGCGCTGGATGTAGCAAACTTGCTCTACCATCCTGGCGCGGAAAGCTTCTTTTTCTTCGTTAAATTCAACGCCAATGTTAAACTGTTGGCCATTTTGCTCACACCATACCACCTGGGCCTTGGTCTCAAAAGGAGGTTTACTGATCGGTATTTTGATATCTACTAGCGCTCCTTTTTCCAGAGAATGGTCTAATTGCAGAGAGAGGCCTCCTACACCAATGTCTCGCAATGGCTGTTCTTGCGGGGAAGCCAATCCCGCATGATGGATCTCGATGGGAATATCTGACGGATGCCTGATGAAATTTCTCATAGGTATAATAATCCTCAACCGCTTTCAGGTCAAGCGCAAAATTGCTTATTCTTCTGGCTTCGCCTATTTATAGGAGATGTCCGGGTCTTTGGATTTGCGCAATGGCGTCGGGACGCAGATATTGATGGTGTCGATTTTTCTGAGTACGCTAAAATCAGTGGTAGCTCTTAGCTTACCGGCTTTGACCAGCGCTTTGACTTCTTTAGTGG
>JACRDM010000005.1 GCA_016218565.1 Elusimicrobiota bacterium
GATAAAAAGGGTTTAATGACTGTATTGAAAAATAAGAATAGATGGGACCAGAGTAATATTGTTTATAAAAATGGCGATATTGTGTCATATGATAAGAAGACCTGTGATAAAAAGGCGGAATATATAGATTATGGACTGAGTATACTTAGGAAATCTGCTTTTGAAGAAATCGGCCAGAAAAAAGTTCCTGACCTGGTTGAATTGTATAAAGGTTTGATTCAAAAAAAACAGCTGCTGGGGTTTGAGGTAAAAAATAGGTTTTATGAGATAGGTTCTCCGTCTGGATTAGCGGAAACCGAAAAATATCTTTTGAAATTATCCCAAAATAAACAGGGCTCACTGAAAAATAGGGATGCTGAATTTTTCAGCAGACCCTAAATAAAGGGCGAGGCTAGGAACAACATGACCTATATTGATAGATATTTAGCAGAGACCGCTGAGATTATAAAGAAAATAAATAAAAGAGATATTGCTAGAATGGTAGACACTATCCTTGGTGTAAGAGATAATTCTGGCAGAATCTTTATGCTTGGCGTTGGCGGCAGCGCCAGTAATGCCAGTCATGCGGTCAATGATTTTAGAAAAATTGCGGGCTTAGAATCGTATGCTCCTACTGACAATGTTTCAGAATTGACCGCGCGGATTAATGATGATGGGTGGGATTCGACGTTCGTTAATTGGCTAAGGGGGAGCCGGCTTAATGCCAATGATTGTATTTTTGTTTTTTCAGTAGGAGGCGGCAGTGCGGAGAAGAAGATCAGTAATAATCTGGTAGAGGCCTTGAAATATGCTAAAAATATCGGTTCAAAAATTATCGGTATTATAGGAAGAGATGGCGGATATACGGCCAAGGTCTGTGACGCGGCTGTAATTATTCCCGTGGTGAATACAGAGACGATAACGCCTCACACCGAGGCGTTTCAGGCCATCATTTGGCACCTGATTGTTTCTCATCCTAGGCTAAAAATAAACCAGACTAAGTGGGAATCGGCAAAGTGAACACTCGGCGCAGAAGAGCTGTTTTTTTAGATCGAGATGGCGTACTTAATCGTGCCTTAGTGAAAGAAGGCCAGCCTTATCCACCCCTAGCGGTTGAGGAAGTGGAAATCCTGCCGGGGGTGGCGCGTGCCATAAAGAAATTAAAAGACGCAGAATTTTTAATTATCTGTGTCACTAACCAGCCGGATGTTGCTCGGGGCACTCAGCAGCGGCAAATTGTTGAGGCCATTCACAGATATTTGCTTAATTTATTGAGTCTGGACGAGATTATGGTTTGTTATCACGATGACCCCGACCAGTGTCAGTGCCGCAAACCTCTTCCTGGGATGTTATGGGAGGCAGCGAATAAATTTTTAATTGATTTAAACAAAAGTATTATGGTTGGTGATCGCTGGCGAGACATTGAGGCTGGGCAAAGAGCCGGGTGTGCTACTGTTTTGATAGATAATCACTATCCGGAAAAAGAAGGAACCCAACCTGACGTACGCTTTAGTTCATTGCTTGAAGCGGTGGATTGGATTTTAAGCTATAACAAGTTAGGAGATTAAGATGAGCGTGCTAGACGATTTGAAAATAAAGATTTATGCTGATGGTGCTGATAAAGCAGGTATGTTGGAAATGTATGCTAAACCATATGTCAAGGGTTTTACTACTAATCCGACATTAATGCGTAAGGCAGGCATTGTCGATTACCGGGAATTTGCCAAAACAATTTTACAGATAATTCCGGACCGGCCGATTTCATTTGAGGTTTTTTCAGACGAGTTTGTTGAAATGGAGCGCCAGGCGCTGGAAATAGCTGGGTGGGGCAAGAATGTTTATGTGAAGATTCCGGTCACCAATACCCGGCGAGAGCCATCAAACGAGTTAATTCGCCGGCTGGCTCGGGCCGGAGTCAAGCTGAATGTTACTGCGCTCATGACGCTCGAACAAGTTCGTAGGATAGGAAGGTGCCTGGCTGATGGACCGGCCAGCTATGTTTCAGTCTTTGCCGGGCGCGTCGCCGATACGGGACGCGATCCAGTGCCGCATATGGCGGCGGCACTGGAGTTGCTTCGTCCTTATTCAAACATTGAGTTGATTTGGGCCAGTCCGCGTGAGCTGCTGAACATTTTCCAGGCCAACTCTATAGGTTGTCATATTATCACGGTTACCAATGACGTCCTGAAGAAAACAAATCTTATCGGAAAGGATTTAGAAGAATTTTCGCTTGATACTGTACTAATGTTTTACCAGGACGCACTTCAAGCAGATTATACTCTTTAGATAAACATTATGGGTAAACAGCCGCGCATTGCCATTGTAGTTCCCACGCTAACGGAAAAAGGCGGGGTCGCTACAGTTGCTAAATTCCTGTATAAAGCAATAAACGGCTCGGGGCGTTACTGCGCTGATATCATCTCTCTGGCGACCGCGGCGCGTGATGAGGCAAGCCTTCGAATCTTAGCGCCGGCCAGCTGGTTAGCGGGCCTTAAAATAATAAGTAAAAAATGGGAAAAAGGAGAATATCAACACGTCGGGTGCAATTGGGCCGAGTTTGAGTTTCAGAGGTATCGGCCCAGACGTGTACTTACCGAATTACTAAACAAATATGATCTGGTTCAGGTGGTGGCCGGGGGCCCGGCGCTCGCCTTGGCGGCGCGCTATATAAAGCCTCCGGTATGTGTGTTTGTTGCTACTATGGTTCAGGAAGAGTATGCGGCGATCATTAAGCGCGCCAAAGGGTGGAAAAAGTATTGGTTAATCACTAGAGTATATCTTATAGCTAGAATTGAAAAAATCGCCTTGAAAAATGTTACGCGAGTATTTGGCGAGAGTGATTATACCCTGCGGTTGTTGACTTCCCTGGTCGAGCGCAGTCGGCTGCGACTTGGCTCTCCCGGAGTTGATCTGGATGTTTTTCATCCGGAAGCATATTGTCAAGATGGCTATATTCTATCTGTAGGCCGTTTTTTAGATCCTCGTAAGAATATACGGATGTTATTTGAGGCTTATGAATGTTTACGTCAAAAGATGCGCCATGCGCCTAAACTGATGTTGGCAGGACTGACCGGGCCATCTGAAGAAGACCTGGCTTTAGCCGCTCGTTTAGGAATAGAGAAATATATTGAGATCCAGCAGAATGTTGCTGAGATAGATTTGGGGGAGATTTATAGGCAGGCGTCTATTTTTGTACTGTCCTCAGATGAAGAAGGTTTGGGCGTGGTGATCTTAGAGGCCATGGCCAGTGGCCTGCCGGTTATCAGTACGCGCTGCGGAGGTCCGGAAACAGCTGTTCTAGAAGGCCGGAATGGGTTCCTGACGCCAGTAGGAGATTCGCGCGCCATGGCGGAAAAGATGATGGAATTGTTATCCGCCCCATCCTTGCGTAGGCGTATGGGGGAAGAAGGAAGGCGAATGGCTATAGAGCGATTCTCATTACCGGCCGCCGCCAGAGCCTACTTTTCAGAGTATGAAAAGTTGCTGGGGAATAAATGACCGTGGACCATCGAGGACCGAGGTTATACATGCGTTTAGCCATAGTGAACCTGACCGGTGGCAAGATGAGCGGAGGGTATCGCAAATATCTGCGCAATGTTTTGCCTAGGATATCCAGACACAAGGCTATCGAAAGCATCCTTTGCGCTTCGCCTGAATCTATTGGTGTTAAAGATTGGTTCAAACCATTGCCAAAGGTCAGGTTTGTGAATTGTAAACCGTTTAGGGTTTTGTTTCGGAATCGCGATATTAAGTTATTAAGAGAACTTGAAATATTCTCGCCAGATGTCATCTTTGTGCCGGTTGAACGTGTCTTTCGCTTTAAGAATGTTCCGGTGGTCAATATGATTCAAAATATGGAGCCGTTTGTGTCTATATTTAAAAATCCACTGCTAGAAATTCCAGGGCTTTTTTCTCGTTTCTGGCATGGCCAGGGCGCCATTAAAAAATCAGCTAGAATTATTTCTCCTTCAAATTATGTGAAAGAATTTTTGATGAAAAACTGGAAGATCCCCAGGGAAAACATAGGTTTAGCCTATCATGGGATTAATATTGTTGAGAATGTCGCTGCCAGACGGCCTGAAATCATTCCTCCATCTTGGCAGGATAATTTTCTATTTATGGCTGGTTCTATACGTCCGGCCAGAGGAATTGAAGATGCTTTGCGGGCGGTAAAACAGCTTAAATCAGGCGGGGTAAAAAATATTAATTTAGTGATCGCCGGAGAGACAGCTCCCAGCCTGGTCGGTTATTTAAGAAAATTGAAAAACTTTATTCGGGAAAGTAATCTTGCCCCGGCAATCTGTTGGGTTGGCCATCTTAGCGAGGAAGAGATGGCCTGGTGCTACAAAAATTGCCTGATATTTTTAATGACCAGCAGAGTGGAGTCTTTTGGCATGATTGGCGGTGAGGCCCTGGCCCATGGCTGTGTCTGTATCTCCGCGGACAGTCCATGTCTGCCGGAAATATTTGCCGATGCGGCGGTATTTTATAGATCTCAGGATCCACAGGCTTTGGCCGAGGCGATTAAAAGAGCGCTGCTATTTGATGGCCATCAACGAAAGATTATGTCAGAGAAGGCCAGGAAGAGGGCCGGGAAGTTTTCCTGGGATGTTTGCGCGGATAATACTGTGGCGGAGTTGACTAAGGCGGCAGGATGTTTGAGATTGAATAAAAGAGAAGCGCCATGAACATCCTTTTTATTCATTCTCAAAAAGACAGTTTTTCAAAAGATAAACCTTTATCAGCCCAGACGGCCATGCAGTTCGGCATTTCTTATATAGCCTCTTTTCTAAAACACCAGGGTCATGAAACCAAACTGGTGGTATTGACTAAGCGCAGCGATTTCAACGTTTTAGATCGTGTGCTTAAGGAATATTTACCAGCCTTAATTTGTTTTACGTCTGTATGCTCAGAGTATAAGTTCATTTCCAGCATTGCTGGGTACATAAAAAGTTCCTGTCCGGAAATTTATCTTTTGGCTGGCGGGCCGCATATTTCCCTAAACCCTGAAGATTGTTTATCAGCTCCCTTCGATGCTCTGTGTATCGGGGAGGGCGAAGAGGCAACCCTTGAGCTGATTGACCAATTAAAGCAAAAAAAGTCGCCAGCCAAGATACGTAATCTCTGGATCAAATCAGAAGGTAAGGTAGAAAAAAATCCTACCCGTCCATTCCTGGCAGATCTTGATATTTTACCCTTTCCAGACAGAGGGATGTGGCAGGAATGGATAAGCGACAGACAATCCGCCTGGCCTATTTTACTGGGACGCGGCTGCCCGTTTGGATGCACTTACTGTTGTAATCATGCTCTAAGAAAATTGGCCGCTGGTAGATATGTCAGAAATAGATCGATTGATAATGTGTTGCTTGAATTAAAAGAGATTACGGCTAAACACCAAGAGGTGAAGAGGATTTATTTTGAAATCGAAACTTTCGGTGTAAAGATAGATTGGGCCATAGAATTTTGCAAAAAATTAGAAAATTTCAATGCGAAAATTACCGCGCCGCTATCATTCGGAGTCAATCTAAGAATTACACCGAAAATGCAATTAGAGGCCCTTTTTTCAGCTATGAAAAAGGCTAATTTTGATTATGTTAATATTGGCCTTGAGTCAGGCAGCGAAAAAGTGCGAAAAGCAGCGCTACAGAGGAGCTATGCGAACAAAGATTTACTGGCGGCTGTTAATTTAGCTAAGCAACATGGCTTAAAAGTAAGTCTATATGTTATGGTAGGTATTCCCGGCGAAACTTTAGCAGATTTTAAAGAAACGATTCAAGTCACGCGACTTTGTCTGCCGGAGTATTATGAATTGTTTATTTTTTATCCATATCCTGGCACAGAGCTATACCGGGTAGCCAAACAAAGCGGATTATGGCGGCAGGCTTTATATGAAGAAAAGGAGCGGAGCAGGGCCACATTGGATCTGCCGGGTTTTACAAAAAAACAGATATTGTCGAATTATATATGGTTTGAATACCATATTTACAAAGGGCATAAGCCGCTTATCCAAATTCTCACAGTGGTTTTAAGAAATAAAATATATACTTCACCATGGTCGTATAGTATTTTTACTAGGCTAGCGGCAAACAAGAGCTTTCTCCATTACGCAGTCAAGATAAAGAATTTACTTATCGCTAGAAAGATGTCATGAAAATCCTCTTAATAGATCCGCCCGGCGACAGGTTTCTTGGTTATACTTCGGAATGTCTCCCGCTTGGACTTTCCTGCCTAGCTTCATATTTAAAGGAAAAAGGACATCCCGCGTTTGTGTATAATGCTGACCATGCGCCGGAATCAGCTCATATAAATATAGTTGAGTATTCCAAGAATCAGGGAAAGTATCAATCGGCGGTAAATAACGAGCAACATCCCATCTGGCAGGAAGTAAGAGAGGTGCTAGATAATTTTAGGCCGGATTTGGTTGGGATTAGCGTTATGTCGGTGAAAATATTGCCGGCCAAGAAGCTGATATCTTTGCTCCGGAAGATAGATAAGAATATGGTGATTGTGTGCGGGGGGCAGCATCCCACTATTGACCCGGAATTGTTTTTAAGGGATGATCCGGTTGATTTCGTCGTCAGAGGCGAAGGCGAACTTACCCTGGCCGAGCTTATAGAAAAGCTCAGCCATAGAGAGGCTGATTATGAGAATATAAAAAGTTTGTCATTCTTAAGAGCGCTGAAGATCATTCATGTTCCGCCCCGGCAGTTGATGCCTGATTTAGCGATACTGCCGTTACCTGAAAAAGACAATGTTATTTTCCGGGAAACATATAATATGGATGATTTCTCTATTGTTATGACCAGTAGGGGCTGTCCTTATGCCTGTGGATTCTGCGGGTCGGGAAACATGTGGCACCGGACCGTTCGTTACTTCCCCGTGGAAAAAGTCATAGCCGAGATAGAATTTCTTAAAAAAAAGTACCAGGTGACAAACATAAAGTTTATGGATGATTCTTTTTCGGTGAATAGCCAGAGAGTAGAAAAGATATGTTTGGAAATATTAAAGGCTAAATTGAATATTACCTGGAGTTGCCTTACCCGGGTTAATTTAGTAGATGATGGTCTTATTCGTTTGATGAAAAAGGCTGGTTGTACCAAGATAGATATTGGCATAGAGTCTGGTAATCCCAGAGTCCTCCAGCTAATAGATAAAGAAATTACCATTCAGCAGATAGAAAGAGCCGTGAAGGTTATGGATAAATACAAGATATTTTGGGCGGGATTTTTTATGTTTGGCTTTCCGACAGAAACAGAAGAAGAAATTATGGACACGCTTTATTTTATGAAAAAGATAAAGCCGGGCTGGGCGAACCTAAGTATTTTTACTCCCTACCCGGGAACAAAACTGTATGATCTGTGCCTGAGATATGGTATTATTAATTTTAATTATGACCCCAGTCTTTACATGCATCAACGGATAGAAAGCTTTGCCACAGACAAAATATCAAAGGAAAGATTCTCTTTGGTGTCAAAAAAGATGTTGCATGAATTTAACAGTTACAATAAATCTTTATTCACCTTGCTTAAACGGGCTAGATCTAGGAATTACCACAGGAATCCGCGGCTTTTAAGCGATGATTTTAAGAAGCTTATTAAGTGGTCAAAGACCAAAAATTAAAGTAAGAGGAGAAGGCGGGAAAGGAATCAATGATGGCGGAAAGAGAATTTGAAAAGATCTGTGTCTTAGGGTTGGGATACATAGGGTTACCGACCGCGCTTGTTTTGGCAGGAAGAGGTTATAAGATTGTAGGTGTTGACATTAATGAAAATGTTGTCAACCTGTTAAAGGAAGGCAAAGTTCATATTGTTGAGCCAGATCTGGAGGCCTTAATGAAGTCGGCCCTTAAGCGTAAAAAGCTTATGGTTAAAAATAAGGTCGAGCCGGCGGATATTTTCTTTATTTGTGTTCCCACTCCGGTTAATGAAGAACATGCGCCCGGCTTGAAACATGTCTTTGAAGCAACTGAATCTATTGCGCCTTATTTGCGAAAAGGTAATCTAGTCATTCTTGAATCAACCTCTCCAGTAAATACCAGTAAGAAGGTTGCAGAAATGTTGGAAGAAAGAACGGGTCTTACCCGCGGTAAAGAATTTTACCTGGCGTATTGTCCCGAGAGAGTTCTGCCCGGCGCTATTTTAAAAGAAATTATTGAGAACGATAGGGTTATAGGAGGAATTAATAAGGAATCGGCTCAAAAAGCAAATAAATTATATTCTTCGTTTGTGAACGGAAGAATCTATTTGACTGATGCTGTTACCGCGGAAATGGCCAAATTGGTTGAGAATACTTATCGTGATATTAATATTGCTTTTGCTAATCAATTGTCTATAATGTGTGCCGAATTAAATATATCCGTATGGAATTTGATAAAAATTGCTAACCGACATCCCAGGGTTAATATTCATAAACCCGGCCCGGGGGTTGGCGGGC
>JACRDM010000040.1 GCA_016218565.1 Elusimicrobiota bacterium
AGGATCAACCCCACGCCGTGGTCACTTTTATGCACCGCGTCGGTTATCATTTTTATCTGGTTATAGGATGTGGACAACCCTCCGGTTAATATGTAATCATATTTATTTTCGGCCAGCTGTCGGCCTAACAAATGGTCAATTGTCCCCTCATAATGGTTCGTATTAAAACAATCAACACTATACTTTGCCTGTTTCAATACTGAAGAAATATAGGCCAAGCCCAGCGGGAACAGATATTTATAATTAACGGAATCCCCGGTAGACACGCGCGGGACAACAATTAACAACTTCATTTCATTCTCCCCATTCCTTTTTAATAACCGCACTATTTTCTTTTTGGAACAAGATCTTAAACTGTTTTTCCTGTTCAGGGGACAAGGGTGGAACATTTAGATCATCAATTACCGCTATCTCCCCGCCCTTAGCCTTAGACAGCCAATTCGCCAAAGTAGGCAAGGAATATAAAGACCGTAACAGAGGAAGCCACTGGCAATGCTATCACCAGTGATCTTATGATCTTTGAAAGTTGTCAGCTGAGAATTCATATTAAATTCACCGGAAAATATTTTAACATATCCGACCTACTGGAATAGCCAGAACTCAAATAATCCTAAAGCTAGCAATATCCAAAAAACTTTTTTACCGATTTTTCTCATAGTGTCTCCTGAATATTCAACTTTCGTTCCTTGACTCTTTGTATCGCTATTAACGCCCACAAGGTGAGTATCAACAGCGGAGAAAGGAAGGTGCTGAGACTGACCTTGCTAGATATAATAAAATAATTCTTGGGTATAAGCAATAACCCGAACAAAAGGATAAACGGTAAATCATTCGCATTCGGATCTGCAGCGCAGCCCAGGTATAGCATTAAGGGAAGGTAAAGATTAATCAAAGTGTAATCAAAAGAAATATTCGGCAAGAAGATCATTGCGGAAACCAGCAAGGCGAGCTTACGCCATTGCACCGTTTCTACCTTAATGACATACCAGGAAATAACCCCGAATAGAATGAGCACCGCTGAGTTATAGATCCTGATAAAGAGATTCTGGTTAATAAAAGGATTGAGGATATTAAGACTCTTGAAGCTGTTGTATAATGTGTGGTTAAAAGCGATATCATAACTGCCCGCCCGGTCGCCATAATACATTTCCTTAAATTGACCCAGGCTCGCCAAAAAATTCCCCACTATACCCGGTATAGTACTGCCCGAAACATGCAGCTGCAAAAACAGGAGTCCGGAAAGGGAAAATAGAAACCCCATTAAGAGGCATAACACCGCTTCCCGAAAGCGCTTCTCGCTGAGCAGCAAGACCAGTAAAACCGCGGGATAAAGTTTCAGGCTGATAGCCATCGCCAGCACCGTCACCGCCAACAGATATTTTCGGGCAGAGTAAAAGTAAACGAATAAAGCCAGTAGTAGAAAAAGCAAACCCTCAATATTGCCCCGGTCCAGCAGGAACATTAAAGGATATGAGAGCAGTGCGAATAAAAATGGATATACATAACTTTTGGTCCGGTTGTAAATAAAAAACAAAAAAGTAAGCACGGTCAGGACTGAGTACCAAAAAAGGCTGGACTTCAGCGCCAGTAAAGTCAAAGGATAAAGCATGATGAAAGTAAAAGGGAAATATACGGAAGGCAGAGAAGCAAGATAAGGATTTTTGCCCTGAGTCACTCCCGCCGCATAATCATAGGTTTGGTTATAATCAGAAAACCTGAGCGCCGGATCGTACAAGAATGTATTGAACGGTATAGTATATCCCATGACCTTACCCTGAAACAAGTGATAACTTAAACTGATAATCATTCCGGCAAGAAGTATAAGGGTGATCACTTTCAGTTTCTGTGACTGAGTAAGACCTTGTCCGAATTCTATTCTCTTGGAATATAGAAATAAAGGTATGCCACATAAGAGCAGTGAAACATTAGCCATGAGGAAAGCATCGTTCAAACCAAGGCTTTCCAGCTTCATTCCAGTAACGCTGAAATTGACATTTCCAAAAGAAAAAGCCCGAAACTCTACTTTAGGCATCCCCTTCTTTACTTTAAATCTCAAGGCTAGTTCCTTGGGTCGGCCGTCCTGAAAATCGCTATCTTTCAGTTCTGTAGAAGCCCCTACTGTTGGATCTTCCTGGCTGGAAACATCCAGATAGCCAAAATTACCACCGCTATCGCCGGTAGTATGCTTAAGGATCTTGAACCTGATACGGTAATTACCAGGCTTCAGTGCCCAATATGGCCCATACACGAGAAACCCCGCCTTATGGTCATTATTTATATTGTTTTCCTTATCGAAACTCGATATCTGCGAAGAAAGCGCAAATCTGCCAGAGAGAATATTGGTGGTTAAAACCAGATAATAAATCACTACTTCCAGCAAGATTGCGCCAACTAATATCAGAAGTAGCTTTCTCATACGCGCCTGGGACCAAAATCTTTTCCAAGGGATGGTAAATAACAAAAGCATAAAAAAGAATAAGACCAGGTTTACTAGAATGGCCTTTATCTTTTTAGCTCCCGGCAAAAGGTCTGCCGGGTAAACCTTGATCGTTTCCAGTTGTAAGGCTTTACCGGCATTTTGATAAACGCGATATTCTAATTTCGGGGACCCCGGGGGAACATTGACTTTAAGCTTTATCGTATAAGGATTTTGCCGGCGGAAATCTTTAACTATAAAAACAGAACTGGTGTTATAATTCGGTTGATCTACGACATTAATATCGACATAACCTAATTGCTTTCCCAGGTCCTCTCTTTGATCCTGGTCTAGCCGGCGCAGTTTATATTCCACCCAGTATTTCCCCTGAGGTAAGGACTGATACGGCCCATAGCAAAGAAATCCCTGCTGCCGGCCATCGCCGGTAAAATAAGACCTGACCGGATCGAACGTTCCAACCTGGGTAAACATCGCAAAAGAAGGACTAATAATATTAAGGACCGCTTTACGCAAAATGATATTATATTCGATAATATTAAAAAGCACCAATAGCAGTCCGGCTGCAATAACAGCAAAGTATTTGCGTCTATTATTCTTATTAAAAATTTATTTTCTCCTTTATGACTACGAAAGGTTTTTGGCGGACCTGCGAATGGATGGCCCCGATATATTCACCGATCACGCCGAGGAAAAACAATTGGATCCCTGAAAAAAATAGTATCAAAACAACAACTGTGGCAATACCGGGCGCCTGGAAATTCCAAATGTACAACTTTGTAATGGCATATACAATTGCCAATAGAACGCTCAAGGTAGCCAGTCCGATACCTAAATAGGTACAAAACCTAATCGGCACAATGGAATAACTGATGAACGTGTTAATAGCAAAATCAAAGAGATATCCCACATTGCTTTTAGATTTGCCGCGGGGCCTAGCCCTTCTTTCATAATTAAGGCCCATTTGTTTAAAACCAATAGTACTGATCAAGCCGCGCACATACGGTTTATAATCATCAATCTTAACCAGTTCATTGATCACTTTGCGGTCAACCAAGCGGAAACTGCCGGCATTCTGGGGTAATGGCTCATCGCTTAACATATCCGCCAGCTTATAAAACAACTTACGCATTAATAACATCACGAAACTATCCTGGGTTTTGTTCCTGACGCCATAGACTACATCATACCCTTCTTCCCAGTATTTAATAAATTCCGGTATTAACTCTGGCGGATCTTTTAGATTTGCTTCGTAACCCAGAACAGCATCACCAGTAGCATGGGTATAGCCAACAAATTCAGTTTTGATGGGCCCAAAGTTCTTGGAATAAGAAAGGATCTTCACCCGTTTGTCTTTGGCCACGATCTCTTTTAGGACCGCCAAGGTATTATCAGAACTGCAATTATCCATGAAAATGTGCTCATAATCATACCGGTCTTTTAATTTCTCAAACACCTTCTTAATAACCTCATATACGTCTTTGACGGTAGATTCCTCGTTATAAACCCCGGTAATGACTGATATCTTTTTCATAATTGCTCCATGAATCCAGTTAACGTACGGGCTATATATGTTAATTTTTCTTTGGTTATGCCGGGATAGACCCCGATCCAGAACAAGTTATTCATTACTAGATCAGTATTATCTAATTTCCCTACGACTCTGTATTTCATTCCCTCATAGGCCGGCTGTTTGGTCAAATTCCCGCCAAAAAGCATGCGAGTGGCAATTTTATTCTCCTCCAGACAGTTGACTATATCCGCCCGGGTGAACGGCGCTTTCTTTTGCACCATGAGCGGGAACCCAAACCAGCTCGGCTCAGACTGCCTGGTGGGTTGGGGCAGTATAAAATAAGACTCATATTTTTTAAATAGCTTGCTCAAGAAAGCGAAATTATCCTGCCGGGCCTTAATAAAGGCTGGCAGTTTCTCTAACTGGGCCACTCCAATAGCGGCCTGCAGATCAGTCACTTTCAGATTGTACCCGATATGAGAATACGTGTATTTATGGTCATAGCCAAATGGAAGCTTCCCTAATTGCCAGGAAAACCGGCGCTGGCAGGTATCATCATGCCCTGGTTCACACCAACAATCCCGGCCCCAATCCCGGAATGACAAGATCAGCCGGCGTAACAAGGGATCATTGGTGGCCAATGCCCCGCCTTCTCCCATGGTAATATGGTGAGCCGGATAAAAGCTAAATGTGGCAATATGGCCAAAAGTGCCGGTGAATTTTCCTTTATATTTTGAACCCAAGGCATCGCAATTATGCAATAATACATTCCCACAGGCATCAACAAAAGTAGACGTACCATCAACAATAATATCATATACCTTAACATCCTTAATATTCTCAATTTTATTAACTTTCTTTTTAATATACTTTAAGGATTTAACTGGGGATATATCATAGTATTTCCCCTTGCTAATAATAATTCTCGAATGTTTTTTAAAAAGTAAATTATTCAACAAATTAACACCGGCAGCCATTTTTATACTAGCTGTTGTAATTACAAAATCTAACTCTCCATTAGATTTTCTGCAACCATCACCCTTAATGTAATAGTTATAATATATTTTCATATATTTTCTGCTTAAATTAAATATAAAACTTGGCACTTTTTTATTAAAACTATCACCCCCTCCTAATTTACTAAATAATATGTTAATTAATTCATGCCCCATATTTACTAAAAATATAATTTTATTACTATTAAATTCTTTACCCCTAATGGTTTTCTTTAAACTCCTATCGTCAGCACTAGAAGTCCTAATAGATTTCAAATTACTTATGGCTTTTATATATCTTCCAATCATTTCTATATCGCTATAATTAGTAGAATTAAATCTCAATTCATGACCGCAGCTGCCTTCTGAACAATATAATCCAAATAAAGCACATAATCTTTCAAGATCAGAACCTTTATAATATCTTTTGATTTTCGGTAACTCTGTTATTTTGCCTTTCCAGCATTTTTTGGTATATTCAAACCACACCCAACCATTATCATATTTTATATTTCCATTTTCTTGAGAATATCCTTCTAAGTATTGAGCTATGTCTACTACCTCTTCCTTTGCGTTATCAGTTAATAACATAGTTACAAACTTATCTTTATCACAAATAAAACTATTAGTATTCTTCTCGCTTAAGTTAGCTTCTTCAAGCACCATCAATCTATGGTCAGCGGTAACGCATGTCTGGCCAAAATTCTGAGTAATTTTTACAACATCACTTTTCCCTTTAAAGATAACCTTTTTTACCTTAGACCATTTATATTTAACAGCACTGAATTCTTTCATTTTCTTTCTAATTTCCCAGACACTGCAATAATATGATGCGCTACTGATACCAATTTCTGTTATAATTTTTTTCGTATCCCCTTGATATTTTTTATGTAAATCTATAATACTCAATTGCCTTTTGCTTAAATTATTATTAAACTCAGCACTGAGGCTATTAATATCCTCTTCCTTAAATATTTCTCCATGAGATAATATTTCAAGACTCTTATAATTTTGCTCAAGGAATCTTTCATAAATTTCTTCTATAGTTAGTATTTGTATCTCGCCATCAACCCTTACCACTGAACACCTTTCTCCATCTATACAATTATCTTCCACAAACCACAAATTATGTTTCTTGGCAAATTGAGAAATAGTTTCTATATTAACCGGATTACCCAGAGTATGCGGCACAAAAATAGCCCTAGTTTTCTTGGTCAAGGCTTTGGTTAAGAACTCTGTCCTGATATTATAGGTACCCAGGTCAACATCAATAAATACCGGCACCAGGTTATTCTGCAAAATCGGGTTCAACGTAGTCGGAAAACCGCAGGCCGTAGTGATTACTTCATCATCTGGCTTAAGCTGCTTTTCTTTTAGTAAAGGAGAAGTCAAAGCAGAAATAGCCAGTAAATTAGCCGATGAACCAGAATTGGTAAGCACCGTATACTTTACTCCCAGGAAATCAGCCAATTTTTGTTCAAATTCCCGGGCATATCTGCCTGCCGTCAGCCAGAAATCAAGCGACGCATCAACCAGGTTAACCATTTCTTTTTCATCATAGATCCTGCCAGCATAATTGATCAGGGTTTTTCCCGGAATATAGGTATTCCTTTTTTTAGCTTCCTGATAGTACTTCCGAACTGCCTTAAGAACATCTTTTCTGATATTTTCTGCAGTGCCCATTATCGATTATCTCCTTCCTAACCCGACGTAGTCGGAACCTAATTAGTGCGATTTTTCACTCGCCAGATCCAGATCAGCGCGCAATTGTCGCAGCGCTTCAACAATTTCTTCCGGAGTCACATCGCTCGCTTTCATCATCCGATACTGGCCAGTCATCATTACTAACGGTAGCCCTGCGCCGGTTCGTTTTTTATCCTTTTTCATGGCTGGCACTACTATCTCAGCGGCCAGGTATGCCTTTTTTAACTTTACTTTCAGCGCTGGCAAAAATAAATTTTCCCGCAGAAAAGACTCCCATTCCGAAGCTAATAATTCTCTCTTTTTGGCAACCAGATTAGCGACAGCCATTCCCAGCAGAACCGCCTGGCCATGGGGTATTTTAAATTTAGATGAAGTCTCCAGGGCATGTCCGACGCAGTGGCCATAATTCAATAAATTCCGCTTGCCACTGTCAAACTCATCATTTTCAATATAGCTCTTCTTGATGAGCAGTGAATTTTTAACTGCTTGGGCAATAGCCGCAGGTTGCTTTGCCGTTATCCATCCAAATTCCCGCAGCAGCGCTCTGACCCAGGAAGCTCCGCCCATAATATGCAGCTTTATGATCTCCCCCAAGCCGCTATAAAAATCAACATCCTGGAGCGTATTTACAAAAACCGGATCAATCAATACTTCATGAGGCGGATAGAACGTCCCTACCAGATTTTTGTAATTTCTGTAATTAAGCGAGGTTTTACTGCCGATGCAGCTGTCAGCCTGGGCCAGCAGAGTCGTAGGTATAAATAGCCAGGTGATACCCCGATACAAAGTTGAGGCCAGGAATCCGGTAATATCCTGGGTAATACCTCCCCCGATAGAAACCAGCCTGAGATTCCGCTTGGCTGAACGATCCATTAAAGCATCGTACAATCCCTGGACCGTGGACAGATTCTTCTTTTCTTCTTTCACCGGCAGAACAATGACTTGTGCCTGGTCTAACCTGGCTAAAGCCGTATCAGAGTACAAGCGCCATACATTTTCATCAATGACAAAACAAACCGGTTGCTGGCCTTTTTGGACCGCGCTCAGATAATCCCAGGTTTTCCCAAAACGAACCTGGTAATTACAGATATTGGACCTGATTTTTATTACAGGCATATAAATCCGCCATCTGCAACAATTACCTGTCCAGTAATGTAGGTATTCTTTGCAGAACATAAAAAAGCTACTAATTCAGCGATCTCATCAGGCTCTGCCAGGCGTCCCAGCGGAATGGTATTCCTGATTTTCTCCAGGTCGGCCGGGGAATTATTTTGCTTGGTCAGTTCTGTATTCACATAGCCGGGAGCAACAGCATTCACCAGCACATTATAAGGAGCTAACTCCACTGCCAAAGTTCTGGTCAGGCCATTTAGCCCGGCCTTAGTCATCGAATAAGTTACTCTTCTTGGCTTGGTAATGGCGCTCCAGATAGAACTGATATTAACTATCCGGCCATACTTTCGCTCTATCATCCCCGGAGCAATAGCCCGCGCCAGACGCAAAGGAGCAAGCAGATTAACCTGGGTCATTTGTTTAATGGTTTCGTCACTTACTTCAATACCTGAGCCTAGTATATTAATCCCGGCATTATTGATCAGGATATCAACGGGTTTCTTTAATTCAGCTAAATACGCATCTATAGATATATCCGAAAGAAGATTCATTTTTTCCAGGGAAGGCGTTAATACTTCTAGGTCTTCCTGGCGCAATCTTTTGGCAATAGCATGCCCGATACCTTGAGAAGCTCCTGTCACCAAAGCTATTTTTGTTTTCATTATGTTCCCCTCATTATTGCTCGGTCATATTTTATTTGCCATATTTCAGTTTAATTAAACTATAAATATAAGAAAAAGCAAAAACGATGAGATTCCTTTTAGTATGCCCGAACATCCTTTCTTTAAAAGTGTACGGTATTTCCTTTATTTTTAAATCCTTATTCTGTTTTTTCATTTTAAACAGCATTTCTTCGACAATATCAAAATTATTAGAATACAACTCCAGGCTTTTTAGCATGCTAGACTGATAGAGCTTAAAGCTGTTGGATACATCCTTACATGGCAAGTTTAGTACTTTGGAATAAACAATATTGACGATCTGGCTCATTAGTATCAATACGAAACTATTATCCGTCAGGCCCCCGGCGACATACCTGGAGGCGATCACGACATCATACTCATGGCCATATTCTAATAAACGTGGAATAAATTCCGGGGTATGCGAGCCATCGGCGTCCATAAAAATAATCTGCTGGCCCCTGGCCTGCTTTATCCCGGTCCGTACCGCGTCCCCGTAAAAATTACTCTGTTCCCTCTGGCGATAATTAACGTCATTAGCCTGGCACACTTCTTGGCTGTTATCCAGGGGGACCAGGGTATCAATTACATTGATCTCATACTTAATTTTCAAGGCAGCCAATACTGTTTTTAATCTGGGCAAAATTATTCTTAAATTTTCCTCTTCCAGATAAGCAGGTATAATGACGCTCAAATCATATCCCGGCATTAGTTCATCTCCCTTTTCGTATCCACGATATCATCTTTTTAATACCGGCTATCTTATCTACCCGTGGCTGCCAGCCCAGCAGCCGATAAATCTTGGATATGTCAGCCACAAACACTTTTTGATCGCTTAGGCGCGGCGGCAATTTCCGATATTTTAATTTAACGTTTAGTTCGCTTTCCAAAATATCAAATAATTCTAAGAGCGACAAGCTGTTGGCCATGCGTCCGCCGATATTAAAGGCCTGTCCTTTAATAGTCTTGAGGCTTTTTGCCGCTTTCAGATACAGCGCCACCAGATCATCGACATAGAGCACATCCCGCACCTGCTTGCCATTTCCAGCTATGGTAAATGGCCCTTTTGCCACTCCCTTTTTTTGCGCCCAGGCTTGCTGGCAAAACCAACCGACCCACCCTTGGTCAACCGTAGAGAATTGCCGCGAACCGTACATTGAGGAATGCCTAAAGACAACTGTTTTAAGGCCAAAGATGCGGTGATAATCAAGCATGTACTGGTCAGCGCAGCCTTTCGAATTACCATATGGAGAATGAAATTCCAGCGTGATGGTCTCTGGAAATCCCTGGGGATAATCAGGCGCTACAAAGCGCTTAGGCTGTTCAATGTACTGCACCCATTCAAGATCCCCATATACTTTATTGGTAGATGAGTATAGTATGCTACTGGCCGGGGAATACTTCCTGACCGCTTCCAGGACATTTATGGACCCTACGGCATTGATCTCAAAATCCATTCTGGGATTGATGATGGACGTAGTCATAGCCACCTGGCCGGCTAAGTGATAAATAAGACCAGGTTTTTCTCTACTGATAACATTTTCCACATCTTCCCTGTTCCGAATATCCCCATGAATGAAGGTACAATTTCTTTTCTCTCTTAACCAGGCCAGGTTTTCGGTAGAACCAGATCGGTAAAGATTATCAAATACTATTAATTCATTGTTTGGTGGTATAGCGACAGCTAAATTTGAGCCAAGGAAACCGCAACCTCCGGTAATTAATATTTTCATTGAGGCCATCCCTTCCTTTCAATTTCGATCATTTTAGCCAATCCCTCTGCCAAGGAAATACCCGGCTGCCAGCCTAAGGCTGTTAATTTAGCAAGATCCAACCGGGGATTCATGATTTCATTTTCACGGTAGAGCAGAGCTCCGAAATTTAGTTTGGTTTTATTATTATTAGTCAACTTTTTGGCCATTTCCACAAACTCTCTGATTGCTACTTTTTCTTCGGAGCCAACTTGATAATTATAAAAACCTTTGTTTAACGAATGGCTGTTATCAATTATTTTAACAAAAGCTTTTACAGCATCATCGATATAGATAAAACTTCTTTTCTGTTTCCCTTCAGTCAGATCAATTTGCTCAACCTTACTTAAAAGTTTATGTATAATATTGCTTACAAATTTTGATTCATCATCGAAAGGGCCATAGAAGTGTTCCAACTCAATGTTAATACAGACGCTATCCGCAGCATAAGCCTCCAGCCATTGTCTAAACTGGCTTTTGGATAAGGTATAATAATTAATGCCTTTATCCAGTATAGTATCGGTATTAATGAAACAATTGACCCTGTACTTTTTGCCTAGTTCCAACAACCGCAAAGGCAGCATTAAATTAGCTTCCATAATTTCCAGGGGATTGGATACAGTCCGGCCATAATTGGTGGCGCAATGGACAATTTTATCAATGTGGTGTTGCTTTAGTACTTGCTCCAGGTCTATCAAATCTAAATCAAACAAAATCAGGCGGCCGGCAAGATCTTTAATTCTGTTTATATTTGAGCGGCTTCTTTTTAAAACTATTAACTTATAATCGTCCTTAATAATAGTATGTAATATATTACTACCCAGAAAACCAGTACCGCCAGTAAAAAGCAATGTCTCTTTCGTTTTTTTCATGCTCCGGTCAGACCTCTATTTCTTGAATCTTTCTTCCAGCATAGCGATCCTTTTATCATCTTCTTCAGAAATGACTTTATAGTAATTACGCTTATTCTGCAGCCAGTAGAGTTCGAATTCCACGGCTTTAGTAATACCCTTATCCGCCGCTGGCCCTAAAGCCTGAGGGCATTGGAAACATATTTTCCTGGTTTCATACCGAGCCAGGGTCTCTTTAGGCAAAGCCCGCAGAAAAGGCAACGAATCAACAGCAATAGCTCCGCCAACTACACAGGTCAGTTCCCGTTGTTTTGCCTTACTGAGCAGGTCTTTGGTCAGCGTGAATACTTTTTCACTGTTTACCGTCTTGCGGTCCAGGCCCATTGAGCCGGTAAAATCCACCCGTCCCATGACCAGGCCATCCAATATCTTGATTTCAGGGATTTCCAACATTTCCTCAAAATTATGGTATGCTGTTTCCGTTTCAATATTGATAAAAAATTCCATTTTATCCTGCTCGTCTTTGGGAAAAACCAGGTTGATAGCCTTTAAGTATTTTTGCAGTGAGAAAGCAGTTTCTACCATGGGAGCTACCAGATATTCTACACCAATAGCGCGGGCATCGTACATATCCCGGACTGCTTCACAACCACCGATCTTCAGGGTAAGAGCAACATTGGCAGCTAGGCAGATCTCCTTGAGCCGCATTAATTCTTCCATCCTGGTTCCTTCAGCTTCAAATTCCGCTTTAACCCCTACAACATAATACTTTTCCCGCAACTCCTTCAGGATATTCACCATTTTTATTTCTATTAAATTCATGTTAACTCCTGGTCTAGCGAATAAATACCGAACTACAGCTAATTACTCGAATAGAACCAATATTTTTCTTATTATTGATATTCGCTTCTTTTAATTCGCGTTATTCGTAACTATATTAGTGCCACTATTTCTCGCAAATAGCGATTTTCAATAAGGTTCATTCTTTCCTGATCCGCCGTGTGAATACTGGTGTAGAATGAAGTTTTGTTCTTTAGCCACAATAGTTCTAAGCCAAGGGCTTTCAAAATCCCCTTTTC
>JACRDM010000006.1 GCA_016218565.1 Elusimicrobiota bacterium
TAATCTGGTGTTTAACACTGACTTTGGTAAGCATATTTATTACCTCCTGGTAGTATTTACTACTGTAGGAATACCATATTTATTACTAAAGGTCAAGGAATTTTTCAATCACGAGCGTTTTGACGGACGGGGATATCCGGATGGGCTCAAAGGCGAAAATATCCCGTATCTTTCCAGGATCATCGCTATAGCTGACACCTATGACGCGATGACCAGCGAACGCCCCTACCGTCCGGCGCTCAGCACTGAGATCGCCTGAGCAGAAATAAAAAGATGCGCCGGATCACAATTTGATCCGGACATAGTAAAAGCCTTCCTGGAATTAGATCACACCATATAGCTGAAAAACCGCAATTTTCTCATTACCCTCTCTTGTAACTACCCAATAAACCTCTCGGGAATAATAAAGGGTTAGACTTATCAGGATAAAAGTAAATTTTAAAAGTAAATTTTACTCATTGACTACATCCTTCTCTCCTGCTATAATTATGCTATGAAAAGGAAGGTGAAATTATGAATAAAGTTATGATCGAGATTGACGCTAAACAAATTGAAACAGCAATAGAGCGTTTGGACATTCCGGAAAAATTGAGACTTGTTCGAAAATTGGAAAGAGCCACCAGAGAAGCACGATGGAACGGACTTACTACAAGGATTCGTCAACGGTTGAAGAAATATCCTTTGTCGGACAAACAAATATCCTGTCTTGTGGAAAATAAGTAATATGAACAAATTTTTCAAGATTACGGTTGATACAAATGTGTTTGTAAGCATGCTGTTAGGCAGTAAAAATTGCCGACGCATATATGAAGTTTTTGTTAAGGGTAAATTGGACCTCGTAATTTCTGATGAGCTTTTTAATGAAATAAGCAGTGTCCTGAAACGTGACGCTTTTTCTAAAATCGTGTCGGCCCAGGATTTAAAAGAACTAAAGGATTTACTTAAAAGTGACGCTGAATGGGTTAAACTAAAACACTGTCTTACTAGCTGTCGAGATCAAAAAGACAATATAATATTAGAAACAGCGCTAAGCGGCAAAGTGGATTTTATTGTGAGTGGAGACAAAGACCTTTTAGATTTAAAGCAATTTCATAAGATACCCATCGTAACCCCAAAACAATTTTTAGAGGCGCTCTCCAGTCTTTCTGGTGATCAGGCATCATCATGAATGTTTTGTTATCCGGATGGGCTCAAAGGCGAAAACATCCCGTATCTTTCCAGGATCATCGCGATAGCTGACACCTATGACGCGATGACCAGCGAACGCCCCTACCGCCCGGCGCTCAGCACTGAGATCGCTTTAGGGGAAATAAAAGCCTTCCTGGAATTGGATCATACCATCTAACTGCAACTAACCTCGTCTCGGCGATAATTTTTCTTGACCGCATTATCCCCATTATGCTATACTTATTATAGTGAGTAATAATTCATTAAAGTGAGCGTGGTTATGATAACTCCTTTTCTAATCGCAACCAATGCGCAAAAGATTTTACAATACCTTCTGCTCAACTCCGGCAAAACCTGCTACGAGCGGGAAATCGCCCGTGGCGCAAAAATTAGCTACGGGTCCGCAAATAATATTCTCAACAAGTTTTACCGGCAAGGCATTGTTGAACGAACAACCGCCGGACGAATGAATTATTATACTATCGATGTTTCCAACTCCGCTATCCACGAATATAAAATACTCATCACTATTGCGCTCTTGGAACCCTTAGTTGAAAAACTAAAACCGCGCTGTGAAAAAATTATCCTCTTTGGCAGTTGCGCGGCGGGTATGGATACTCAGGCCAGCGACATAGACTTGTACTTACTCGCTTCGGACAAAGACGCTGTCCGGGCACTCATCAATAATTTTTCCAATTCCGCCAAGGTCGCCAACAGGAAAATTCAGGCCATAATAGAATCACCCGTTGAGCGCTTAAAGAGCGCCTCTGTTAACAGCGTATTTATGAACCAGGTTACCCAGGGGAAAATTTTATGGGAGAAAGAAATTAATGACGCCAACTTTTAAGGACTGTTTAGCTAACAGACGCATTTTTGTGTTTGCCGCGGCAACTCATCTTGCGCCTGACGAACTCAAAGACGCAGAAGGTGACTTATGTTCCGCAAAAGAACACCTGTCCCACGGCGGCAGTAAGTGGCCACCGTCAAAGGCTATTACGCCATGTTCCATGCCGCCAGAGCGCTTCTTTATTCAAAAGGATACCGGGAACGCGGCCATTATTGTCTCTATCTGGCGATGAAAGAATTGTTCGTCAAAGAAAATCTTCTGGCAGAGAAACGCGCTGAAGATTTTTACACCGCTATGATCTTGCGGGAAGACGCTGATTACAAACGAAACTTTTCCGCGGAGAGCGCCGCAGCAACCATTGCCAGCGCGGAAAAATTTATAGCCGCCGCTAAAAATATCCTCAAGAAATAACCAATCACTGATAGCGCCGGCTACATTATCGAACCCTTATATCCATATTGTACACCCGCGGCCATTCTGACCGGGTCACAAAATTGGCAGTCCAAATCGCCAAACAGCTAAAATGAACCGGGCGGATATTGACACTTTGAAATTTTCCTGCATTCTGCACGATATCGGGAAGATCGGCATTATCAAGGAAGTGCTGAACAAACCTGGCAAGTTAAATAATGATGAATTCAATATCATCAGGCTGCATCCGGCGTTAGGAGAACAAATAATTGAACCAGTGGCCTTTTTACAAAACATCAAACCGATTGTCAGGCATCATCATGAGCGCTTTGACGGACGCGGCTATCCAGATGGGCCTAAAGGTGAGGAAATACCCTATCTATCCAGGATCATAGCTGTCGCTGATACCTACGACGCTATGACCGGTGAACGTCCTTACCGCCCTGCACTCGGCACGGAAATAGCTTTGGCGGAGATAAAAAGATGCTCCGAGACACAATTTGATCCGGAGGTGGTAAAAGCCTCCCTGGAATTAGATCACACGATATAACCGCAAAACAAAGATTTTATAAAATTCCGATCGAAGTCCTCAGAAGTTAGCGCAGGTAATGTGGATTCCGGCTTAATATCTGCCGGATTGACAGTCTATCGTCACACCCGCATGTAGTAAGCGGAATTCCCAGTTTACAAGCAATTTAAATAAATTATCTTGACAATTCATATTTTATCTTGTATTACTGTTATAGTGGTTTTACTCTATATATCAGGAGGAATTATGGAAAGCACCGTAACCGTGAGAGGACAAACGGCAATACCAGTAGCTATTCGTCGAAAATATAACATCAAACCCCACACCCAGCTCGAATGGATTGATGATGGACATAGCATTACCGTCATTCCTATTTCCAGTAATCCTATTAAAACGCTTAAGGGAAAATGCAAAAATGTGGATTTCTTAAAAGCGCTTCTAAAGTCAAGAAAAGAGGAAAAATCTATTGGCTAAAAATTATCTTCTTGATACTTCAGCTATATTTGTTTATACAAAATCAGAAGAAGGCAGTAACAAAATTGAATATTTATTATCTCTGGGAGAAAAAGGCACACATACTATCTACCTGTCCCTGATCAGTCTCATGGAGATTTATTATATTACCTGGCAATCAAAAAACGAGAGCCTGGCCAAGGAATTAATTGCTTTAGTTAAAGCCCTTCCTCTGCAATTGGTTGAATTGAATGAAAAAATAGTTTTAGCAGCGGGACGTATTAAGGCCAATCATAGGTTATCTGTCGCTGATGCAATTATTGCGGCTACCGCTATAGAAAAAGACGCGGTTCTGGTACACAAGGATCCTGAGTTTGAAAGTATCTCAGAATATATTGAAATATTAACATTGCCTTATAAAACTACCAAAAAAGATGCGCCGGATCACAATTTGACCCGGAGATCGTGAAAGCCTTCCTGGAATTAGATCATACCATCTAACCGCAATATTTTTATTATCAGCTATCCTCTGGCTTCCCGCTTAATATCTGCGGGAATGGCAAAATGAAAAGCGAGCTTACTATTACTATTTTTTAAGCACGATTTTATAGCAAAATAATTCAAAACAACACTTGACAATATAGTATCACAATGATACTATAATAGTATCAAAGGAGAAGGTATGAAGGCAGTGCCTAACCGGATAAAAGATTTAATCAAACAACATAGAATTATTTTTTCCGGGAAAGCGCGAGACCAGCTTACTACCGGCAGATTTGATACCGCTGACCTATTGAATTCAATCTTGCATGGCCACGTA
>JACRDM010000003.1 GCA_016218565.1 Elusimicrobiota bacterium
AAAAATATTTATTTTTTATTTATTTTTCGGCCAGCTAAAAAAAGCGCCACTCTTTGTGAAATGAGGTCAGCTAACAATTTGGCCTTTAGAGATTGAATATCCACCACTTTCACCACCTCTTTATACTTCTTGTATACCGAATCAGCGTTTCTATTATCTATTATATTGGGTCATTGCTGTCCAAATTAGCTCAACGAATATATTAATATACAACTTCCCCGTAATTATTCCATCGTCAAGCGAGATTTCTCCCCACTACGGGGGACAGGACGGATTGCAAAACCAATTATCCCCCCTTGATCCCGACAAAGCGGGATCAAAGCCGGGAGGACCGGCGCGGCTTTCAAATCTCAAAAAGGCTAATAAAATTATCTAACCGGGCAGGCAGATTTAATCAGGAGTTTGTAATCGGTGTAATCCTGCTCTGAAATTCCTAAGCATCAAGTTAGGCTCCACTTCGTTCCGCTAACTGATTACACAGATTATTACGAAGATTACACAGATTTTTATCAGCGACTAGGCTGGTAATCGGTGTAATCTTTTGGAAATCCGTGTAATCAAGTATAGGATTGAAATTCCTATACTTTAAAATAGCTACTTTAAGGAAACTATCTACTTTTTTCCTGGCAGGCCTTAACGCAGATGCCGCAAATATACTGCGGCACATACTTTTTTCTTTGGAATTCCTTAAGTTGGGCAAAACAAGCCTGCTGGTCAAAGTCCTGTTGAAGTTTATTGATGGCTTTGGCCGGGCAAGTGGCAATACACGCCTGACACGTTCCGCAATCAACAGCCAAAGGTTTATCTACAGCTAAGGGACTATCTGTCAATATCGTCACGAGCCTTACCTGCGCTCCATAGTGCGGAGTGACCAGGAGATTATTTCGGCCTAGCCAGCCCAAGCCGGCGGCGGCAGCTATTTTTTTATGGGACAGGTGCCCTTTCTGGTTTTGCCAGTCTACGATCTGTGAGGCTGGTATAGGCATAGATTTATAACCTTGTTCCTGGATAAAAGCCGCTAATTTCAGCGCTGACTGGTCCAGGAAATTATTCACCTGCCGGTAATGGTTAAAATAAAGCAGCGTGGGATGTTCCCCGATCTCCTCCAGTATCTGGCCCTGCAAAGGGAAACCCAGGGCAATCCCGTAATTCAGGTCATTGGTTACTTCCGGCGGGAAAATAAATTCTTCCTTCAGCCGGCGGATATCGGCCGCCCCGAATAGCCGAAAACCAAGACCAGTGGCAAACTCTTTCAATTTATGGTAATGCTCTTTTTCCTGACCCATTATTTAGCTCCGTTTCAAAATAATTTTTCAAAGCTGTTAGTATCCGGTATTCATTTTCTTTTTTCATCTTTTCCAAATAGCTGTTAACCGGAACTTCCTTGCCGTCACTGTTATGAAAACTGCCGGCAATGACTATCTTGGTGCCTTTTTCCAGACCCACGAACAGGAAAGCATAATGAAAAGTATAAGCGCTATAGCTGGAGGCATCCAGGTCGCCGCTGGAAATTTCCAGCAGGCCCTGGTCACTATCCAAGCTGAGCAACTGGTAATCATTCTTATCACTGAAACGCAGCACGGCCCGCCAGGCATCTTCAGCGCTTAACAATACTTCATATTCAGTCGGCACACTGCTAACCGGCGCGACTGGTTTCACCTGCTGACCGGCACAACCAATAATTGAGACAAATCCAAATATCAAAATCCAAAATCCAAAAACACCTGCCAAAAACCAAAATGTAAATTTGTTCTTGGCTTTCTTTTTTAATTTTGGCTGGTCATTTTGATATTTGATTTTTGATATTTGCATTTTTTTGCCTATACAAGTACACCATGAGTATGGATATTGCGGCGGGGGTGATCCCGGATATACGCGAGGCTTGACCGACTGAAGCTGGCCGGAATTTACTCAGCTTCTCCCGCACTTCCCGGGACAAAGCCAGGATCGCCTGGCAATCGAAATCTTCCGGTATCTTCAGTTGTTCAATCTTTTTAAATTTCTCTATCTCCCTGGCTTGCCGGTCCATAAAGCCTTCATACTTGGTTTCGATCTCAACCTCCTGGATCTCAGCCAGGGTCAGATCAAGATCAGCGGGAGACAGTTCAGCGAGATGCTTATATGATAACTCAGTCCGTTTTAATAATAAAGATAATTTAGCCGGATTTTTTATGGCAGAACTGTGCCAGAGAGCTAATTTACTGTTAGCTTTGGCTGGAGCAATGGTAGTTTTATTCAAGCGCTTCAGTTCTGCATTGATATGTTCTTTCTTTTTTAAAAAAAGATGATGCTCTTCCTCGCTCACTAATCCCAAGTGATAGCCAAATTCCCTTAACCGTAGGTCCACATTGTCCTCACGTAACACCAGGCGGTATTCAGCCCGGGAAGTGAACATCCGGTAGGGTTCTGTTGTGCCTTTGGTTACCAGGTCATCGATCAGGACCCCGATATAAGCCTGGCTGCGGTCCAGGATGAACGGCGGCCGACCTTGCACTTTTAAGGTCGCATTTATACCAGCCATCAAACCCTGCGCGGCTGCTTCCTCATAGCCGGTAGTGGCATTGATCTGGCCAGCTAAATATAAACCTGGTACTTTTTTTGTTTCCAGGGTCAATTGCAACTCGCTAGGATCAACATAATCATATTCTATACCATAGCCAGGATGTATTATTTTAACCCCCTCCAACCCCGGAATAGTATGCAAGAATTTTTCCTGCACATCTACCGGCAGACTGGTAGAAACACCGTTAGGATAATATTCATCAGTATCCAATCCTTCTGGTTCCAAAAATATTTGGTGTCTCTCTTTATCAGGGAAGCGTTTCAGTTTGTCTTCTAGGGAAGGGCAATAACGGACTCCAGTCGCCTTGATCGCGCCGGTATAAAGCGGCGAGCGATCAAGATTAGCTAAAATGACCTCCTGGGTTTCAGCGTTAGTATACGTGAGGTAACAAAACACTTGGGGTAAAGAAACTTGTTTCGTGGATAGGGAAAAAGGTTGTGGCGGTTCATCACCTGGCTGTATTTTGGTCTTGGAAAAATCAATGGTGTTTTTGTCCAGCCGCGCGCAAGTGCCAGTTTTTAAACGTCCTGTTTTCAATCCTGATTTTCGCAGCGAATCAGTAAGACCAAGAGCTGGCTGTTCGTTGATCCTGCCACCGGGAAAATGTTCCAAGCCTATATGAATAAGCCCATTTAAAAAAGTCCCAGGAGTCAGGATCACTGTTTTACTGGTTATAGTTTCACCCTGGTCAGTTTTTAAGCCCCTGATCTGGCCATTCTCAATCAATAATTCTAAGGCTGCCCCTGCCTTGACCTCCAGGCTTGGCTGTCTTAGAACAATCTCTTTCATATATGTATTATAACGGTACTTGTCAACCTGAGCCCGGGTAGACCATACAGCCGGACCTTTAGAACGGTTCAAAACCCTGAACTGAATGCCACAAGCATCGGTAGCTTTACCCATTTCCCCACCCAGGGCATCTACTTCCTTGACCAGTTGTCCCTTGGCCAAGCCGCCCACTGCCGGGTTACAACTCATTACCCCTATTTTTTCTAGGTCCATAGTAAGCAAAAGGGTTCGACACCCCATCCGACTAGCTGCTAAAGACGCCTCAATGCCGGCATGACCAGCGCCTACGACAATAACATCGTACTTGTTCATAAAAAGCTTAACTCCTGAGTTGCTAGGAAAACTGCCACTATCTAGGGTCTGCTGAGAAATTCAGCATCCCTTGATTGCATTCACCCTGCTGAACATCGGGGCAGGGATTAAAAACCAGATTATTTAACCAGGCAGGCCGCTTAAACCTAGACGAGATAATCAGTGTAATCATTTGAAAACATGTGCCTATCCCCCCTGATAGTTATGCATCCTTGCCCCCCTGTATTGATTTCGACCTGTCCTCGTGATTAGATTTGCTTGGCAAATCTGAAATCAAGGGGGGGTAGAACTAATCAGGGCTCACTGAAAAATATATGTAGCTACCTCATTATAGTCACCTGTTTTTAATCTGTGGTCAGAATATTTTCTTTTTCACATATTCCATTAAACCGCCGGCCTTGATCAATTCCCGCATAAATGGCGGGAAAGCAGTTGCACTATATATTTTGTTTGTAGCGACATTTCTGATCTTGCCTTTTTCCAGGTCCACTTCAATATTATCACCCTCGGCAATATCCCGGCTGGCTGCCGCACTTTCCAGGATCGGCAAGCCAATATTGATAGCATTGCGGTAAAAAATCCGGGCGAATGTCTCTGCAATGACACAAGACACCCCCGCGCCCTTTAGGCAGATTGGCGCATGCTCACGTGAAGACCCACAGCCAAAATTCCTGCCCGCCACGATTATATCACCCTTTTTGACCTTTTTTGGAAAGTCCTTGTTCGCACCTTCCAGACAATGACTGGCCAGCTCCTTCTCATCAAAAGTATTCAGATACCTCGCCGGAATGATCTCATCAGTATTAATATTATCCTTGAATTTCCATACTTGGCCCTTTAATTTCATGCTAATACCCCTTCTCCTTAATATCGGTATACACTCGCTCAAGTTAGGCTCCACTTCGTTCCGCTAACTGATTACCCAGATTTTTATCAGCGACTAGGCTGGTAATCGGTGTAATCTTTTGGAAATCCGTGTAATCAAGTATAGAATTGAAATTCCTATACTTTAAAATAACCAATTAAATAATGACAAAAACTTTTATGCGGAGTCTGGTATCCGGAGAGAGGCCCCACGCCAGATTGTTTTTCGTCCATTTCCACTTCCAGACTTCCATGATTGAATTATACTTTGGCCCTTAATCGAAGGTGTCATATTTTCTTCTCCCGATATTTATTTTTATCCCAACATAGATCATTTCTCTTCGATCCAACGCCCAGCAGCCAATAAGCCTCAGGTTAATTAATTTGGTGGTAATTCACTTCTATTCGGGATTGCGAACCAACAAATGATATACAGAATTAATCCCCAGCCCCATAAAAATACCAATGCCGCAAAAACTATCCTGACAATCGCCGGATCAACATTGAAATATTCTGCTATCCCGCCGCACACCCCGGCAATTTTCCTGTCACTCTCAGACCGATATAATCTTTACTCGGCGCACTCATATTCTCCTCCGCCAATATAGGAAGGACTTCCTACAGTTGATTATACCTTTTTATACACCACTTTGCCATTTTCCCAAATAGCCAATGGCCGCCCAGACTCCCGATGGCTTTTTATTACACCTTGAATCGCTTTTTTAAATGCGGCTATAGCTTTCTTCTCTAAAGTTAATCGTTTCTTCATGGTCACCTCGCTAATTTTTGAAAATTCTTAAATGCGTCTCCATCAACCACTTCTATATCCGCGCCTTTACCTTTTGCTATTATAGTATGCGCTGTTTTTGAATTATCAAATAATAACCAAGAATCAAACAAAGGCCTATAAAGATTAAAAAAATTATAAATCCCCCTGGTGAATCGCCGCCGAACATCTTCGGCAGGAACATTATGGCCGCCTTCAGCCACTCGCCCCTTAATACGAGCAATCGCTAATTCTGGATTTGGTATCCAGAGAAAGTAAAGATGCAAGGCATAATCCTTAGCTTTTAAATGCTCGAGCTTATTCACATACAACTTACCGGATAAGGTTGTCTCAAAACCAAAATCTACCCCTCGAGCGGCATATTCATCAATCTGCTGCAGCACCAGCTTGCCAGCCTTAATAGCCGCAGTTCGTGGTTCAAAAGGAGATAAACCTTGTGCAATAAGATCGGCGTTCACAAAGTTTGGACAATGGACATCCTCTGGCAGAAACTGTCTGGCGAAAGTCGTCTTACCTGATCCATTCGGCCCTGCAATTATATATACATTCTTAGTTTTCAAAATATTTCCTCATATTATCATCAGTTATCAACCGAGGTGTCAATTTGCGAAGTTCACAGTTGGGTTTCCTTACTTTCACGATTCAGCTCCTGATCTGCCCTTTAACCTAAAATGATCTTTCAAAATATCAACACCTAACGTCTCAATTTTATTATAATCTGGGTGCTCCGGCAGCTTTGATTTTTTATAGGCCTTTTCTGCTTCCTTGAAAAGCTTTTCACTCTCCTTTTTCACTTCCTCTAATGTCCATTCTCCTCTTTTGATTGACCATAAATATTTTACATCGCTTCTTTTAACATACAGTCTGCCTTCTTTTAAAAACTCTATACCCATTGTTAAGAGTCGAATAAGGTGACAGGCATTCTTGGTATCATAACCATATTTTTGCACTAAAGTTTTTCTTTTTACTCCCAGGTAACCTTGAAAACCAAGGTGCGTCATCTTATGAAATTGACTTTGCGCATATCCTATAAAACTCTGATACACATGTTTACCTACAAATAAATTTCTGGCGTTAATCAGCCGTTCCCCTGCTTGGGAAATTTTAATATAAGATTTTTCGTCCAGCCATAACAAACTCAATATATTAGGATTCCCTTGTTTTAACAAGTTTATACACTTTTTAAACTCATATACGACGATATCCCATTCCGCATATTTTATTTCTTTTGTCCCTCTTGAACCATATTCCTTCAACCCAAAATAGTAACTAATAGGAGGAATACATATTGAAATAATATCTTTATCATCTATTGAATTTTCAGCGGCAGAAGCAACATATAATCCGTGAGCTATAGAACCTCTATAAGCCGTAATAATACTCCATGTATCAATCTCTGGATATTTACTTAATATCTTTCCAGGCATATTCATCATTTAATAACTTTATCCTTCAAATTTCATAATATCACTTCGTTTTTCTATTCAGAGATTTTAGGTTATATTATCCCTAAGTTTCACGATTCAGCGCCTGATTCCATGGCTTCATATTATTTTGTCTTCAGGATACTGGTCTGGCGATTTTCTTCCAATCGATTTTTGGATATTTTTTCTAAACTCCAGTGGTATATTCTTTACAGCCTCGCCGATTAACTCCAAGCTACGCACAAAACTTCTTTTAAGGGTTTCGTCTTTTAGAAATGTTCAAATTCAAGCGGCGCACTTTTCTTCTTTTGCTGCCCCCGGGCCAATGACCCGAATAAGCCAATTTTTTTATCTTGTATTTTTTCAATATATATTTATGACCCTCCAATGATTGGATAATATCTTTCTGATTTGAAATATTTTTTGTTTTTTCATATTATCTTCCTCTCTGCCAGGGAACCCGGTATTCTACCACTTCTTAAGGGGTGAGCCCGACCATCTTAATTCCCATTTCAAGGACTTACCACATTGCTTCGCAAGGTTATTGAGTTGGCTTTTGCTGTTCATTTTTCCTGCCAGTAGATGAGATTGTCTCGGTTGGGACTCCCATCACAATTGTATTACCAGACGATTGAAGCACTCTTAACTGCATAAGTCCTGGGTTGTCTTCTATTATTTTAGACACATTAGCCAAATGCCGCAATGCAGCAGATTCTCCTCTTGCTTTTTCCAAAACCGCCAGGCCTTCCTTTTGCGCCTGAATCACTTGAGCAAATACTTTTTTTAATTCCCCTGGAAACATTATATCTTTGATATCTACAGATAATAATCGCAGTCCAATTTCTTTAACTTTTGGTTCAGTCTCTTCAAAAAGCTTTTTTGAATAACCCCTTCTATCCTGTAAAAATTCATCTACTTTCACTGAACCAACAATTTCTCTAAGCACTATTTGAATAAACGCGTAGGCAGTTTCTTCAAAATCCTTAACCTTATTGAGCGTAATCACCGGATCGGCGATTTCATATTGTGCTAGCAGTGTTATTTTCAGAGTAATATTATCAGAACTTAGGATTTCCTGACCCGGGAGTGTCACTACTCGCGGACGAATATCTATTTTTACTACCTTTGAATTATATGTGAATAACCAATATACCCCTGGTTCCAATAGTTTATAGAACCTGCCTTTTAAATATCTAACACCTCGTTCATATTCAAAGATTGTTATTTTTTCAAAAAATAACATCCTTATTAAGCTACCAACAATGACAATCGAAATAATCAAACCAATAAACATTTATCCTCCTTAAATTGGTCCTATACCAAAGAGTCGCAAATGAACAGTGGAGGTCTTAACCCGCAGAACCATTCACCTACCTGCCAAAAAGGCTGACTCTTTGGAATAGAACACTTGGGAGTCGAACCCAGCCTTTAGAGGGCTACCCTTAGGAAGGGCAATTCACAAAATTATTCTGCGATGCAGAACAACCGTGCGGCCGTCTCCCATATATTGAATCTCATTTCAAGAACTGATACTATTGCTTTTCTTTTTTCTAAATACTGCTTTGACTAACCAAAGACCAAATATCAAAACAAGAATATACCCTACTGTGATTACTATACTTCCCCCTGTTGATATAGGAGCGCTAAACGGACCGCCATCATCAGCCATCTTCGACCCAATTGTATTAATAATTCCAATTAAGCCAAAAAAAATTCCTGCAATCCCGAACAAAGAAAGAGAAAGGCCAAAAAATACTTTTAAATATTTCAAAGATTCTCCCTCGAGTTCTTCTTAATTTACCATCTATTCTTACTATAATCAATTCCAGCGAGAACATCTAAAAGCCGAATATATTCCACCTACGGCGGTGGAAGACGATTATCCAACCGAGGTGTCAATTTGCGAAGTTCACAGTTGGTTTATTCCCGCATCCGCCACTAAAACGTTGGCGGACTCCCTATGGTCGCGCTTCGCAATACAACCCGCAATACGCCACCAGCTTTTTATCTGCTATAATCTCTTTCATATTAATTCCGCAATCCTTCTTACATTTTATTAAAGAGAATACCCAAGCCTACAATAATGGCAATAATTCCACCAATGGCTATTACCTTATCATACGAAATTATTTTACCAAAAAGTGTTTTATCCCAAAGATCTTCATTTGCTCAACCCAATCACAGCGCTCTTCTATTTTACTCAGCTACAATACTTTATATACAATGGAAACAAAATATCCTCTTCGCTATTAACCCTTCTTCTTAAGGCCTTATCAATTTCAATAAAAACATTTAAAAATTCTTCCGCATCATCTTTTATGGCCCCACCTAAAGAATATTTACCTATAAACCTTAACACCTTCTCCCCGATAGGTTTCATACTCAAGCGAAAAGTTCTTGTCGTCTGAGCATTTAATTTAAGAGCATTTTTCTCTAATATATCCAGGAGTTCAGAATATAACGTATTTTCTTCTAATCGTAAATGATCAATAAGAGTCTTTTTCAACAATATTAATCCCTCTATGATCTGCTTTTCCTCCTTGGAAATATTATTCCGAAAAGACCCTATTTTGGTTAATTCTTCCAGAATGTTTTTATGTTGCCTTTTAAGTGTTTCAATTATAATCTTCGACATTTTAATTTCTCCTTCCGGTTTTGTTTCAATTATTTATCAAGACCAATAACCTCCTCTATCTCCATTTTTACTCACCTTTCAACAGATTACCCCTGTTTCTTGCTAACCACCTGCGCGCAATCGAAGTGTTCACCTAGTCAGACTGGGTCACCTTAAGTTTTTTGAAATTTAACGCCCCACAAAAGAGCAAAAAACAGCCAAATTTTGCTGGTGTCAAATCACCTATTTAGGTGAAAGTAGAGCCCCTACTTCTCTTCTATACCATCCTCTCTATCCTCTGCCTAACCCTAGCTACCGCTTTGCTCACTGCTGAAAAGTAAGGCCAAACTTCTCCTATCCCCCCCCCTCTGTTTAATCTGCCTTTTCCGCATTGAAAGTTGGCTAGCTTTTTGCTTAGTTTCA
>JACRDM010000041.1 GCA_016218565.1 Elusimicrobiota bacterium
ACACTAAACTAATTACCAGACGTAAATGAAGTAAAAAGGGGGATGGGGATGAAGATCAAGGCTTTAACAAAGAAACGAATAGGGATGGTGGGAAAGGTCATCAGGTATATTTTTATCTCTTTGTTAATGAGCTTAACCGCTTCTATTGGTTATACTGCTGGTGTAACTATTCAACCCCCTGATTTTACTCTGACTGATATTAGAATCGGCAATACCTATAGGGTTGAGGATTTAATTCTTACGAAAATAAAATTTACCTATATTGGCACACAGGATACGATAGTAGTAAAGACTACCTTGACTGGCATTCACATAGTGGATCCGTATACTGTATTACCTAATGATATCACAGTGAGTTCTACTCCCAACTCCTTTACCATCGCCAATGGCGGTACTCAAGAAGTATCTGTCAGCATAAGTTTGCCGCAGAATGTCAGTTATCTGGGAAAGAAATATACGTTTGGTATTTATGGCCAGTCCCAGACAGGCGGTGGTACGTCAGGCGGTCTCTCGCAGGTATATCTGAATATTGGCGCTCAGTATATCGGCTATGGTGTAACAGGTTATTCAGCTTTAACCGCGATAGGTTTGGTTGGCGATAAGGCTTATATTACTGCCAATGTTGCCAGCCTGACTGCTCCGACTTTGAAATTCTATTATCGTAAAACAGGAGTTACTGCCTGGACCACAGTAACAACTCCGACTACAGCCGCAAAAAGTGACGGTACGACAGACTATACTTTTGAAGTCCCGGCCAGTATAATAACTACTGCTGGCTTCCAATATATTATTGAATCTCAGGCTGGCACTGATTATGCTTATGTGCCGGATCAAATCAGGTCTGATTTCCTCGATACTGCTAAAACTAAATATTATGATGTAACTGTTACCCGGACCACGACTGGGGTGATTTCCACCACTGGCAGCTCAATAATTGTTTCTGATGGCAATCCTAATGACGGCGACGTCAAGATTACAGCTCCGGCGCGCGCGGTGAACTCGAATTTGACGGTAACCATGGAACAAATCGATGAGAATTCATCAGCCTGTCCAGCCGCGCCTGATTTTTCTCTATCCGAGAAACCAGCAATGATCTTTAAGCTGATTCCTAACGGCACAAGATTTTTAAAGAATATAGATTTTTCATTATTGTATTTTGATACTGACAGTAACGGTATAGTTGACGGGTTGCTCGACCGCGATGGCGGCGCTACGATACAAGAAGCTAAACTCAAGATGTTTTGGTGGGATGGGTTCAAGTGGAGATTGGTCAATGGTACCCAAACCCAGGATATTGCTAAAAACACTATCACTGCAAAAATCAACCATTTCTCTTACTATGCTTTGTTCCCGGTCAATGCTCTAAGTCCTGAGGATTACCGGCCGGCTAAAAAAATTATTACTCCCAATGGCGATGGCGTAAATGACGAAGCTGACTTCAGCGGCTTGGCTGAAGAAGTTAAAATATTTGATATCACCGGAAGGAAGATCCGTTCCGTAGCTGCCGGCCTAGGTCAATGGGACGGCAAAGACGATGACGGCAGTGTGGTAGAGAGCGGTGTGTATATCTACCAATACAAAGTAGATGGAACTTTAGTCAGCGGCGTCATCGCCGTGGCGAAGTAATGGGGGGGGATGACGATGAAAATAAATATAAAAAAAATTATTCTAATAGTAATTTTCGCGCTTATCACTTATCACTTATCACTTATCACTTGTTTCGCTGCGTTTAAAGACTGTGGTTGGGGAACCAGGCCCGCGGGCATGGGGGGAGCATTTGTGGGGGTAGCCAACGATAGTAATGCTCCCCTGTGGAACCCGGCAGGTATCGCCCAGATGAAGAACGCGGAAGGCAGTTTCATGTATGCTGCATATTATAATGGATTGGACCTGAAGGCAGGATCTGACAGTATCAGCCTGGGGTTTAATTACCTCTCATTTGTCTATCCCAATAGCAGTCTTGGCGCTTTTGGAGTAAGCTGGGCCAATTTTACCGCTACGGATCTGTATAAAGAAGATACCTATACTTTGACCTATGCTAAAAAAATAAATGATTGGTTACCAAACCTGCCTCCGGTAGTATATGTGGGTTTGAACTTGAAATCTCTCGGACATACCTATACGCTGGATAATTATGCCAAACCTGACCCAGTATTTGAGGGCGGTACCTCAAAGAACGCTTTCACGGCAGATATTGGCGCCCTGATCAAACCTTGGGACAGGTTGGCTATTGGTGTGGCAGCTAAGAACCTGACCCAGCCTGATGTAGGATTGAAAGATGCAGATAAAGTGCCAATGGAGTTGAAAGTGGGCGCTGCATACCGTTATACCTTGATCACTCCGGCAGTGGACCTGACTAGGCGTGATGGGGTCAGTACTATGCATGTGGGATTAGAAAGTTATCTTTTTAACAAGACTTTAGGCTTGAGAGCCGGCTGTAATTCTACTGAGCTGACCTTTGGGTTCTCTTTTAATGGTATCCGCTCTGATAATTTTGGAATCAACCTGGATTATTCCTTCATTGTGCCGCTGCAGATCGAAGATTCTTCCGGCAGTCACAGGATATCAATGGGTGTATGGTTCTAAGCAGAGCAACAATATAGAATATAGAATAAAGGAGACCTTAGACTAAGGTCTCCTTATTTTTTAGGAGGGAAAACATGAATAAGGTTATAGCGCTGATATTGGCGTGGTGTATGGTACTGTCTGCTGGCAGTTTATTGGCCACAGGACTGACTGGAAGTTTTGGGGAGGTCTTGATCGAGAACCTGAAGATAGGGTGTTCCTTTAGCACTCGCGATAAAGCCAATCTGCCGTATGTTGTGACTAATGCCGGACCTAACAACATTGACGTAGGAATTGATGTTATATCGCCTTTGCCTAAAAATCTAAAACCAGGATATGAACCGATCACTGATCTAAGCTGGATTAAATTGGAGAAAAAATCCTTTATCTTAAAACCGCAAGAGCAAGGTTCAACTGATATTGTTTTTAATATTCCTGATGATGAGAAGTTATTGGGCAGAAAATTCCAGGCTGTGATTTATCCCTACACGTTTGATGGGATGCTCAAGATAGGGGTTAACAGCAATATCTTGTTCACCATTGATACAGAGAAAGGGCCTTATCCTACATACTTGAATCCAAAGGATTTCAAAGATAAGCAAACTTTTGAGGTGGCGCCTCTGGATATATACGTAGAGGATGTCCCTTTAGGGAAAAAAGTTGATTTGGAAAAAAAGTATGGGCTGGTTTTTAAAATCACCAATACTACGGATTTACAGTGTAAATATTATATGAATACCATAAAAGTGCAGGATCAGCTCTCAGTAGCCACTCTCAAAGAAGGCTATCTTGACACACCTGACCCGAATATTCTGTCCTTTGAATCCATAGAATTAGTGGTGAATCCCAAGGAAACAAAGAAAATGAATCTCTATCTGCACTTTCCTAAGAATAAAAAATACGCGGGAAAGAAATACATGTTCTTGATACCGGTGGTTCTGGGATACCAGGAAGTGCCGGTGATCCGTTATGCGTATCTCTATGTTACCACGCAGAAATAAATGTAGAAATATGGGGGGTATTGGGGCAAGGTAGGGGGTATTGGGGTCAGGGCTAAACTATCAACAAAACAATTGACAGCTAAAAGAAAGAGATCTTTAGGGATAATCAGGATCGTGAGCATTTTGTACAATTGTTAAAAGAAGAGGGCAATTTTTTATAAAGTGGAAGTGCTGGTCTATTGTTTAATGCCGAATCTAAGTCGTTTTATGCAGCGGCTGAATACCTGGTGCATACCAGACTGAAAGAAGAAATCAAGAAGGATAGCAGCTTAG